>SKJA01000030.1 GCA_007116105.1 Candidatus Izemoplasma sp. | reverse complement strand
TCAAGCATGGGTGTGTAATCTTTATCTTTCATCGCGGTGAAGATAGAGATGATTTTTTTGTTAGGAAAATATGTTTTTAAAGACTCACAGGCGATTCGCATGCCTGGTTCATTGTGAGCGCCTTCTAAAATGACATGACCGAAGACTTCGAATCGGCCAGGCCAACGCGCCTCAAGAACCCCTTTTTGACGGGCTTCTACTGGAATGCTAAACCCTAAAGGTTTAAGAGCTTCGATTGCCATTAGGGCCGTTTTGGCGTTGTCAATTTGATGTAGACCGAGCATAGAAAGGGTGTAAGGAACACCTCTAAAGTAAAATCCTTGTTGTTCTTCAAACCATGTGAACTCACTTGCTTCTTCTCGTAAGATGCTCAGTGGGATGTCGTATTGATCTACATAGGCTTTGACTTCTTTTACTAAAGACTGCTGTTGGATGCCTACGATAAGAGGAATCTTAGGTTTTGCAATCCCAAGCTTGTTTCTCAATATCGACGACAGCGTATTCCCTAAGACATTCATGTGATCATAGCCAATGGTCGTAATCACACTCAACAGTGGTGTGATGACATTGGTCGCATCTAAAAGACCTCCCAAGCCCACTTCAACGATGACCAAATCTAAATCTGCTTCCGCAAAAACATTAAAGGCTGTAAGCGTTAAAAGTTCAAAAAAAGTCAGTTGATCATGATGTGTCTCTTTAAACGTTTGTTCAAAGAGAAAAATGCGATTGAGATGCTCTAAAAAGGTCGCGTCGTCAATCATCTGATGGTTGAGCGAAATACGCTCATTGAAGTGTACAATATAGGGGCTTGTGTAAGCCCCTACTCGGTACCCAGCTGCACTTAAGATATGGTAAAGATAGGTTACAGTTGATCCCTTTCCGTTCGTGCCTCCGACATGGATGCTGCGAAACTTTTGATGCGGGTTCCCTAGCATTTCGCAAGCTTTTTCCATCCGCCACAGATCGTACTTGTCTCCGAACTTCGTGATGGATTCAATCCATTGTTGTGCTTCTTTAATGGTTTCAAACATTAGGCTATTTTCTCCAGTTGTTGCTTTACAGCGTGATGTTGTTTGTGATAAGCGTCAAGTTTCTCTTTTTCTTCAGCCACTTTGTGAGCGGGTGCTTTAGCGATGAACTGCGGATTTTCGAGCATCTTTGTCGCTCGATTAATCTCTTGAGCAAGACGTTCTAACTCAGCATTCAAGCGGAGTTTTTCAGCTTCAAAATCGACTAGGCTGCCTAAAGGTAAAAACAGTTTGAATCCTTCCCCAATCAGTGACACTTCATCGTCTTTAGGGAGGTGTGAAGAAACCAAGGTTAATGCCTCAGCCCGAAGAAAGAACATCAGCGTTGAACGTTGATTGTTGTAAAACGCATGCAGTGATTCATCGGCTTCTAAAATAAACGGCAATGGTTTGCTCGGGCTTACCTGATAAGCGTTTCGAGTGTGTCTAACCTGGGTAATGATGGTACGTAGAGTCTCAAACTGTTTTTCAACAGGGACATTGCGGTAGGCACTGTTATGCTTTGGCCATGGCGCAATCATAATCGACTCAGCATCTTTAAAGGGCAGTGTAAGATATAAATACTCCGTCACAAATGGCATAAACGGATGAAGACATTTTAGGATGTTGGTGAACACCTGAAGCAGCACGGTTTGTGTTTGATTGCGAAGTGCCTCATCTTCCCCATTGAGTGATAGTTTAGCGACTTCAATGTACCATGCCGCGAACTCTTCCCATGTAAAATGATAGAGTTGATGCGCCGCTTCTGCAAACTCAAAGGTTTCATAGGTACGATTTACCTGTTCAAGTGTGCTCTCAAAGCGACTCAATATCCAACCATTCTCGAGTGTTAAATCCTTAGGATCGAGTGTAACTGGTGCACTCATACCATCTAAGTTCATTAAGATAAAACGACCAATGTTCCAAAGTTTATTGATGTAATTCCAACTGGATTCAACTTTCTCCATCTCAAACCGTAAATCTTGACCTGGCGCAGAGTTGGTGGTGAGAAAATAGCGCAAGGTGTCCATGCCATACTCCGCTTTGATGTCCATTGGATCGACACCATTTCCTAAAGACTTCGACATCTTTCGTCCTTTTTCGTCGCGAATTAACCCATGAATCAGAACTTTTTCAAACGGTGTTTGTGATGTAAATTCAAGCGCTTGAAAAATCATCCGGGCGACCCAAAAGAAAATGATGTCATAGCCTGTGACCATCGTTTGGGTCGGATAATAACGCTTAAAATCAGCACTGTCTTCCGGCCAACCGAGTGTCGAAAAAGGCCATAATGCGGATGAAAACCAAGTATCTAAGACGTCCTCATCTTGAATAAAACCAGCGGGTGGGTTTGTCCCGACATAGACTTCATCCCCTTTGTAATAAGCTGGAATGCGATGCCCCCACCACAGTTGTCTTGAAATACACCAATCTTGAATCGTCTCCATCCAATGACGGAATGTTTTCTCAAAGCGAGAAGGCACAAACTTTGCAGTCGATTGCTCAAGTGCCTGTTTCGCTAACGGTTCCATGTCGACGAACCATTGCATGGATAGTCTTGGTTCAACAATGACACCCGTGCGTTCACTGTGACCAACACTATGAACAATGTTCTCAATTTTTTCCACCAAGTTGGCTTCTTTAAGATCTTGAACCAAGGCTTTACGACACGCGAATCGTTCCATGCCCTCATACTTAAATGCCATCGCATTCATGGTTCCATCTTCATGCATGCATGAAGGCATCGCTAAGCCATGCTTCTCCCCGATGACAAAATCGTTAGGATCATGCGCTGGTGTTACTTTAACCGCACCAGTTCCAAACTCTCGGTCAACATAATCGTCGACAATGACAGGAATGGCAACCTTGGTGTTTGGGATGAACACACGCTTTCCAACAAAATGTTGACGCTCTTTGTCTTCAGGGTGCAACATCAACGCAGTGTCCGCAAACATCGTTTCTGGACGTGTCGTTGCGATGAGAATGTAGTCACTATAATCTTCAAGGTAATACTTAAAATAGTAAAAAGCACCTTCAACTTCAAGATGTTCAACTTCAATGTTTGATAGGGCTGTTTTTGCTTCAACATCCCAGTTAATGATACGCTCTTTACGGTAGATCAAACCACGTTCATAGAGCTTAATAAAGACGTCGCTAACGGCTTCAGACAATCCTTCATCAAGCGTAAAGCGTTCTTTGTCGTAATCAACCGATAAGCCCAACGCTTCCCACTGTGTGCGAATGAACTCTGCATACTCTTCTTTCCAAGCCCAAGCCTCTTCTAAAAACTTCTCACGACCTAAATCATAACGACTCACACCACGCTCTTTTAAGCGGGCATCGATTTTCGCTTGAGTGGCAATGCCTGCATGGTCCATCCCCGGCAAATAGAG
>SKJA01000028.1 GCA_007116105.1 Candidatus Izemoplasma sp. | reverse complement strand
TAAGTAAAGCTCGCATGGCCACACCAATGGGTAAGCTTGGGTTTAAAGACATGAAGGTGTCTTGAATCACCATGAGTGGGGTTTTGGTGTCGTGATATTGATGACGGCCCAGCGCTAACCCCACTTCCATGAAGAGTCTTAAGGTATCGTGATCTTTTGGGTCTTCTAAATAACGACTCATCGCTTCCATCAAACGGGTAATGAGATTGGGGGCCAGTTCTAAAAAAGGCGCATCGTCACGAAACATCAAGCCATCAATAAGTGTCGCTAAGGTATCAAACGCTTGAAAGACACCCCGTTCTTTAGGCAGTGTTTCAATTAAATGTAAATCAACCACCCCTGAATGAGGCAATAAATGGGGATGTTTGAGTTCATAGGATAAGCGTTCATACGCGTCATGAACGTAGGCAAGCGTATTCACACACGATTCGATTTTTAACGAGGTCGGCACCGTATAGATGGGTGGGTTTAAATCATGGTTTTGAGGTAAGCTTCGGCCCTTTAAGATGTCTTTAACCCGTTCTGGGTCACTGTAGACGCTTAAAAAGCTTAACAGTTTAGCGCCGTCTAACACCGCGCCACCCCCAATCGCAACGAACACATCCGCATCAATGTGTTGAATCGTATCGAGCGCTTTTAAAAGCGATTTTTCTTCAATCGGCAGTTCAATCGCGACGGTATGAAGCCTTTTATGCGCTAACCCTTCAAGCAGCCATAAATACGTGTCTTTACGTTCTTCTAAGGTGTTGGTTGAAATCACTAAAACAGGACGTTTATACGTCTTAAGTTCTGTGATAAAGGCCTCTTTGTCGGTGCTTAGAGAAACCAATTCAAGCGGCGTACTCATGGCGTCAAACCACTCCTTTGAAGCTTATTATAACACAAAGTTAAGACTTTGATTCCGTCGATGTTTTATGTCACACACCTATGTTTTATGTTTAAAATAACGTATAATATGGGTGAGGTGATACTATGTTAAAAACGTATCAAACACATTATCCAACACTCTCGCCCAGCGCGCGCGTCTTTGAAAACGCCGTGGTGGTGGGCGATGTGACCTTAGAGCGTGATGTGGGGGTATGGCATAACGCCACCTTACGCGCCGACATGGCGCCGATCACGATCGGGGAAGGCTCAAACATTCAAGACAACACCGTCATTCATACCGATGAAGGTCAACCGACCACGGTTGGGCGCTATGTGACTGTGGGTCATAGAGCACTGCTTCATGCGTGCGTTGTTGAAGATCATGCGCTCATTGGCATGGGCGCGATCATTTTAAATGGGGCGGTCATTGAAGAAGGCGCAATGATTGCGGCGGGCAGCTTGGTGCCTCCGGGCAAACGGATTCCTGCGTATCATTTAGCGATGGGCTCCCCAGTCAAAGTGATTCGGGCCTTAAGCGAAGATGAAATTCATCATAATCACGAAAACGCACAAACGTATATTAAACTGAAAAATCAACACGGGTAAAAACGATGACACTCGAACAAGGATTGATGATGGGCCTTTTGGTCGTGATCTTAGGGCTTTTTGCTTGGGATCGATTACGCTATGATGTGGTCGCCATTGGCGGCCTTTTACTCGCGGTCAGTTTACAACTCGTGCCCATTGATTTAGCCTTCAGTGGGTTTGCGCATCCGGCGGTCATCACGGTAGCGATGGTGCTCGTCCTTTCGCGAGGTCTCATTAACAGTGGCTTTGTGGATGGGCTTAGCCGTAAGATGAGTGTCTTTAAAGGCAAAGGCTACCTCGGGTTTTATGTCTTGTTAGTCGCGACCGCCCTCACCAGTGCGCTTATAAACAACGTTGGTGCCTTAGCTTTGTTTATGCCTTTAGCGATTAAGCTTGCGAGACAGAATCATCATTCACCCTCGCTTTATCTGATGCCTTTGGCGTTTGCGTCACTTCTAGGTGGGATGATGACGTTGGTGGGGACTCCACCCAACATCATCTTAGCCACCTTCCGTAGCGATTTTGGTGAGGGGGCGCCTTTTCGGTTTTTTGATTTTACGTTGGTCGGTGGGATGGTGACCATCCTTGGCTTAGCGGCTATGATGATCCTTGCCAAAGTGCTGGTGCCACAACGTATCAGTGAGCATGACGATGAAGATCTCTTTGACATTAACAATTATGTGATGGAGTTTAAAGTGGTGGAAGACAGCAAATGGGTGGGCGAACGACTCTCAAGACTCAGCGAACTCACCGATGAACTCATTGTGATCGCGTTGATTCGCGGCGATGAACGGATGGATAACCCGCGCTTTTCTCGTGTTTTTAGGGAAGGCGATAAAATCATCGTCAGAGCCTCAGTCGACAGCGCACAAGAACTGACCGACCGCTCAGGCTTCCGCCTCAGCGGCAGCGATAAACTGAAACAAGATCTTTTGCAAGACGATACGATTTCCACTTCGGAAGTGCTCATTACGAAACGTTCAGCCTTTGAAGGCAAGACTGTGGTCGATTTAAACTTACGCTTTGTGTATGGGGTCAATGTCTTAGGCATCTCCCGCGAAGGGGACCGCATCCGTGGTTCACTTAAAAACATTCGTTTTAAAGCCGGCGATGTGGTGTTATTACAAGGACGCTCTGAAGCGCTTAAGCAAATCATCAAAAACTATACACTTTATCCGTTGTTAGAGCGCGATTTACGGATTGGGAACCTCTCGAATATTTTAGGCGCCAGTGTGATTTTTTTACTTGCGATTTTACTCACAGTCTTTGGTGTTTTTCCCGCACCTTTAGCCTTTATGATGGGCGCGTTATTGATGGTCTTCTTTAAGTTTGTTCCCACGAAAGAACTTTATTCAAGCATCGATTTTAGCATTGTCGTTCTCTTAGGGGCCCTCATTCCCATCTCTTTGGCGTTTGAATCGACCGGCACCGCGGGCTTACTCGCAGGAAGGCTCGAAGGGCTTAGTCAAGGGCTGCCTGTTTGGCTTTTATTAGTCTTTGTGATGGTCATCACGATGGGGTTATCCAACATCATTAATAACGCGGCCGCAGCACTTATTATGGCGCCGATCGCGTTTACTTTAGCGCTTCAACTGGGTGTGAACACCGATACCTTCTTAATGGCGGTGGCGGTGGCGGCCTCGAGTGCCTTCTTAACCCCGATTGGCCATCAGTCCAACACCTTAGTTATGGGGCCTGGGGGCTATCAGTTTAAAGACTATTTACGTTTAGGCATCCCTTTAAGTTTGGTGGTCCTAGTTGGAGGACTTTTAGCCTTACTCTGGGTGTGGCCACTTTAATCAAAGCATGATACAATATGCACAGGAGGCGTGACATGCAAACACAGACACTCAATCATCTTGGAAAAGAACTACGCTTTGAACTCACGAAACCGCAAGTCCGTGAACTGATGGATTTTTTAATGGTGGAGTTTAACGACGCAAAAGATTAC
>SKJA01000099.1 GCA_007116105.1 Candidatus Izemoplasma sp. | reverse complement strand
GGTTGATGTTCAACCGACGCCTTTAGCCAGTGCTCGCTGTCTTGATATACGACCACCCCGCATTGATCAAACCGCCCTTGAGGTTCCCACGTGGTTTTCACAACAAAGGAAAAATAAGGGGCGCTTGTTTTGGTCACAAACATCGGCGCGTTGTCGTTGCGAAAACGATAATACGTGCGCTGCCATAAGTCGGTAAAAGGTTCTGTGACAATCTCTAAGCTCTCAGACTGAAGCTTTTTTTGCTTGGGCTCATTGAGCCAGAAAAATGAATGTGTGTCAAAAGTCATCGACCAACACCGATCCTTTCTTGTTCTGTCTCTAAGAAAAAAGCCCAGAACTGGGCTTAGGTAATAAAGTCAAACGCACTTTGAATCAAAATACTCGTTAACAAAGTCAAACGGATGAAATAGAAATACACAAGTCCACCCACGAAGTAATGCAAAAACAAGGTGATGTCTTTTTCGTTGAGCTTGTTGGATAAATATTTTTGGAAGAAATAGACAAAAAAACTAAACCCACCGACGAAGATTGCCCCTTCAAAAATCACAAACACAAGTTCGAGCGCCCCATCAAAACGAAAACCTGAAGCGATGTAGGGTAAGATGACGCTGATGGTAGGGATGAAGGTGTATAAAAACAACAACGGAAACAACAACGGAGGGACTCTCTCAGGCGTTGTCCGGATGATCAACAAGCGGCCAAAAAAGACAATGATCGCTGGGAAAATGAAAAACGTGATGAAAAACATGGTCTGCGCAAACACAAAGTAAGCCCCTTCAGCGTTTTGTATCGTAAATAAGACACCGATTAGGGAGAGGACGCTTAAAATGATCGTCAACGGTTCCGCGTATTTTAGCCAATTTTCTTTGTTCATGACGTCCTCCTTTCACTTACATAATGACATTATATCATGTTTTAAGAGAAAAATTCCCTCAAAATCTTAGCTATTTTTCAAGGGATCATAGTGTGTTTTACAAAACCTTAAAGCCGCATCATAGGAGTGAAATCCTTCCCCCATAAAACGCGCGACACACACGGGTTCGAGCACACTGTGTTGACGCCAAGGTTCTGTGCGTTTACTTAAATCACTCAGATGCACTTCAACCACAGGCACGGAAATCGCTTCAATGGCATCGTGTAGCGCATACCCATAGTGGGTGTAGGCACCAGCGTTTAAAAGAACCGCATCAAAGGCGCGTTCGTGGGCTTCATGAAGTGAGGTGATGAGGTCTCCTTCGTACTGTGTTTGGCGAAGCGTTAAGGTCATGTTTAAAGACCCTGCGACCGTGTTTAAAAACTGCACCAAATCGTCGTAGGTTTGAGTGCCATACACCTCAGGCTTGCGTGTTCCGAGTAAGTTGAGGTTAGGGCCGTTGAGAATCATAATACGCATGCCATACACGCTCCCATTCATTGAAAGTATCAAGACGGTCTTCGTGTCGCTGCACACGAAGATTTGAGACCGCTTGATAACGCGGCCAACGATCTTTTTTAAGCGCGTCATACGACGCCTTTGTCGGTGAGAGTGGCCGCGAAGATAAGTAACTTTGAGGCGGTGGCGCTTGAAGCCAGACGAGCAGACCATTACGCTTGAGTAACGCGACATTCTGAGGATTTAAGATCGCGCCCCCGCCCGTTGCAATGACACACCCCTGAAGGTGATGAAGGTCTTGGATTAAGGCCGTTTCAGCCTCTCGAAATGCTGCTTCTCCTAGTGTATCAAACACCTCAGGAATGGACAACTTAAAGCTTTGTGCTAAGCGCTCATCTAAATCGATTAAAGGGCGGCCAAGATGTTGTGCGACCGCTTTAGCAAGCGTTGTTTTCCCACTGTAAGGCATGCCGATGAAGACGATGTTTTCGGTGTGTTTAAGCACCGTTTGATGTAAACGGTCAAGATGCACGTGTTCAAACGAACGACCCAACATTTTTTCGGCGCCGAGAAGGGCTTGTCGTGTCAACATCGACAGACCTGTTGTCGTTTTGATGCCGCGTTCTTGAGCCTCTAAGATTAAAGACGTTCGCAGTGGACTGTTGACAACATCAATCACCCAAACTAAGGATTTTAACGTGTCTAAAGAGAACGAAAACGAAGACGCATGACCCACCATGCCCACGGTCGTTGTGTTGATCAACAGCTGGGTGTTGGGGTCAAGGTCTTGTAATGAGCGTTGTCCTTCTTTAGGGTTTCGAGCGTAGACGGTCACATCGTTAAACCCGAGTGTTTTTAAAGCGTATAGCGCGCTTTGAGCCGTCGCACCATTGCCTAATAGCGACACTTTAAGGGCATTCGATTGACGACCATGCGTTTCCAAGATGGCTTTGAGCGCTAAGGCGTCGGTGTTGTAGCCTTTGAACAAATCGTGTTGTTTAACGATGGTGTTAACCACCCCAGTTTGCTTAGCTGTTTCATCGTATAAATCACAGCGTTCAAACGCCTCTTTTTTATAGGGGTACGTCACATTCAACGCCTGTAAAGCAGGGTGCTTAAGCACCGCACTCAAAGGCTGGTTTTCAAAGAGGAGGTAAGGCACTTCATGGAGCTGTTGATGAATGAACGGCGAGAGAGAATGATGAATCGGATGACCCACGAGACCAATCATATAATCCGTCCTTTCTGAATCAATTTTGCTTCAATGAAGATACATTGATACACTTTATGAATGCTTTGAGCGTGCTCAAAACCCTCGGTTTTGGCTAAGATTGAGGCCTCTCTTGTGGCGTCCGTGAGAGGGATGCCCTCCGCTTTTTTAGCGTCAGCCACCATGCCCATTAACGCAAAGCGTTCATTGAGTAATGCCATGAGCTGTGCATCGATCGCGTTTAAGCGTGTGCGCAGTGTGTTTAAGTCAACCAGTGGAAACCCTCCTTTCGTAAAAGCAGTTCAAGCACAGCGTAATAACTCAACGCATTCACCACCCACAATGCGCGGGGAACAATGCAAGGATCATAAGACCCTTTGAGTTTTAGGATGGTGTTGGTTTGACTTTTAAGATTGATCGAAGGAAGAAGTTTCTTAATTGAAGAGGAGGCTTTAATGACGGTATGGAAATGAATCGGGGTGCCTTTGGATAAGCCGCCCACGACCCCTCCGTTGTGATGGGTGTGATAGAGGATACGACCCTCTTGATAGAGCGGGGTGTCGGTTTGTTCACTGCCTTTGGTCTGGGCGAGATTCAGTCCCGAACCAAACAACATCCCCTTCACACCAGGAATCGCAAACATCAAGTGAGACAGAATGCTTTCAACGCTGTCAAAGAAAGGCTCTCCGACCCCAATCTCAGGCAGCTCAATGGCGGTTTCAATCAGACCACCCACCGAATCGCCTTCATCATAAACGGTTTCAATGTAGTGTTTATAGCGGGCTTCATCCTCAGGGTTTGACACTGGGAAATCGCTTTCTTGAAGCCG
>SKJA01000071.1 GCA_007116105.1 Candidatus Izemoplasma sp. | reverse complement strand
TATCGTGGGGTAGGGTTTCAAGTGACACAGTCCCTGGTCTCCTACGTGTTACATTAAAGCCACGTTTGGTGGCTAGTGTTCAATTAAGGGTGTAATTTCTAGACCTTAGCGCTATAATGAGAGTGTTCTTAAACGTTTACCAAAAGGAGACACCATGACAACATTGCTGTGGCTGAGTCTGTTTCTCATACTCGAGGGCATGAGGGTCTATGTGCCTAAACGGTTACCTTTGCATCAACAAAAGACAACGATGCTCATCCGCGCCCTGATGATTGGGGTGTTTTTTCTGATGGCGTTCACCCAAGAGCCAATCTCTCATGTTGTGTATGTTGGATTTTTGGGTTACGCAGTCATCGTGGTCATCGTTTGGTTGGTGAGGGTGTTAAGACACGTGCCGCTCCAAACACCCACCCTCAAGGGTGTGCTGGTCAAAGCGTTCGTATGGGGACTGATTTTTACCCCGCTGTGGGTGTTTCCAAATCATCCACCCCTAAGCCCCACAGGGGCATATGACGTTGAGCTTTTTACCTTTCATGTGCTTGATGAACAGGCTCATGAAGCGTTCGCTCATCGCGAGGAAGCACGGGAGATTGAAGTGTTTTGTTATTATCCGAAAAGCTCCGATCGTGAACGTGCCATCATTCTTTATTCTCATGGAGGCATCAGCACACCACAAAGCAATGCTTCCCTGCTGATTGAGCTTGCCAGTCACGGGCATGTGGCGTGTACACTTTCGCACCCATTCCATACTCTCGTTACAACCTCGTCACAGGGAACACAAGTACGGATGGACCGAGCTTATTTTGATGAGCTCATGCAAGAAGATGTCCGTTCAAACCCGACCCAAAGCTTAGCGTACTACCAAGAATGGATGCGGGTGAGAACCCACGACCTTACCTTGGTGATGCGTGACTTAGACGGTCAAAAAGCTCAAAACGAACACTTTCTTCAATGGGCGAATCTCAGTGAGTTCATCGTCATGGGGCACTCTTTAGGTGGCTCTGCGGCGCTTTGTCTGTCACGACAAAGCCCAAACATTAAAGCTGTTGTGGCTCTTGAATCGCCTTATCTTTGTGATCTTGAAGCCGTTGCGCAAGGCGCGTTCATCCTCAAAGAAGCACAGTGGAGTGTCTCATCACTCCATGTGTATTCTGATACCATATGGCATGACTTGCACACCTGGCCACAATATCAACGAAATGTTGAGATCATTGCCCTTGATCATCCCAATCACATCATCCACCACATCGAAGGGTCTGGCCACTTTTCACTGACCGATTTAGGGTTGTTAAGTCCTGTATTAAACCGTTTTTTGAATCGCCATTCGACCTTGTTGAGCCCCACTGAGACGCTCATGAGTGTCAATGAGGCAGTCCTGGCGTTTATTCAAACACTTTCAGATTAATGGTGTATGCCTTTAAATAAGTTGAGCATAAAAGGAGTGTCCGATGAAAACAGTCTTTGATTTAAGAGTTCATCCCGAAGCGTCCATCCTCACCCACGTGAAGCATCTTTTTGGTGAAGACATGAAAGTCGTGTCTTTTGACTCTAAAAGCATCACCCCCTGCATTGGTTGTTGGGATTGTTGGTTGAAAACCCCAGGGCGATGTGTCATCAACGATGCGATGAGTCAGCACTATCATGATTACATGAACAGTGAGCATGTCATTGTCTTATGTGACACGGCTCAAGGGTTTATTCATCACTCAGCCAAAGCGTTTATCGACCGCAGCATTCCACATTATCTACCCTACATTGAGCTCATCGATGGCGAATGCAATCATGTTCCCAGGTATGCTCACTACCCCAAGCTGACGTTTTACTTTGACGCCGATGATCTCAGTGCCCAAGAAGAAGTGGTGATTGAAGATTATCTGTACCGCACAGCCTATCAGTACAAGTCCAAAGCTTTTCGTCTAGTCAAGGGACAAACCTTGACTCATAAACCATTGGTGGCCCGGAAACCTCAAAACAAGCAACACCCATATGTGGCGTATCCGAGTGAGCAAAAACTCATCATCTATCTCGGTTCCCCTCGCCTTAAAAACAGCAACTCAAGCATCATTCTAGATGCGGTCGCACACACGCTAGGTGACCGTGTGGAGATTCGCGATCTAAAGCAACGCAAACATTGGGAAGCTTGGCGTGAATCGTTTAAAAAAGATGAGCGTGTGTTATTTTTTCTACCGTTGTATGTGCATGCGATGCCCTCACACGTCATGGCGTTCATTGAAACGCTTGAACCCTCACCTGGGGGACTCGCTTTCTTTGTTCAATCGGGTTTTCCAGAAAGTTGTCAGTCGTATTATCTTGAAGCCTATGTTGAAGTGTTGTCGTTAAGACTCAAACGACACTACGCAGGGACTGCCATCAAAGGCGGCATGGAAGGCTTACAAATGCGTCCTCCTCAAGGACAAACCAGCCTCATTCAACCGTTGGTGAACGCCATTGTCGAACTTGAAAAGGATGGGAAATTCAACGAAGCCACGCTCAAAACACTCGCTCACCCAGTCCGTTATGGACGTTGGATGAGGATCATGTTTACCTTGATTGGCTCACGGTTGATGAACCGTTTCTTCTGGAACATGAAACTCAAAAATAACCAAGCGTATGCGATCAGACTACAAAAACCCTATGATTCAAAAATCTAACGAAAACCAAACTTAGGGCTGTTCCTTGAACAGCCCTTTTTTTTACCTGTGGTGGACGCACAGGACTTGTGTGTGTGTAAACACCGCTTAGGTTAAGGAAAACATCGCCATTTGAAAGATATCGACTATAATGAAGGTATGATGCATGTGATTTTATCGTGTTTCTGAAAGCGAGGCAGCGGCATGAGTTTACTGCAAACGTTCTTCTGGGTTGTCGCGTACTTTGCGATTGTTTTGGCCGTGATTCCGATCGTCTTTAAAAGGTTTTTACCCATACCCAACGAGTTTGTGCGTAAGTTTCAGCACATCGGTTTTGCATGCAGTGTGTTTATCTTTACCGAAAGTCCCCATCTATGGTGGGAAATAGCGCTCTTAATCAGTGTCTTTGGGATGATGATTTTCTTTGTGATGTGGGGACTTGAACGTTTGCCACATTACAACAAAAGCTTTGTGGATCGTCATCAAAAGGGTGGGGAGATGAAGCGTTCGCTGTTGTTGGCGATGGGGATGTTTGTGCTTTTGTTTACACTTTTTGGTGGTCTTTTACCAGGGGCTAATCACAACATTGTCGTGATTGCGGTGATGAGCTGGGGTGTGGGCGATGCTTTAGCTGCACTGTTTGGTAAATATTTAGGCAAACGTCGCCTCAATACGCCGTTTGTGGATGAACATAAAACCTGGATTGGCAGTGTCTCAATGGCGCTTGGGGTGATGGTGGTGGTGTTTTTTATGATGCTTTTTTATGCCCAGGCTTCGTGGCTTGAGTCGTGGGTGACCGCCCTTGTGGTGGCCGTGGTTGCCACGAGCATTG
>SKJA01000134.1 GCA_007116105.1 Candidatus Izemoplasma sp. | reverse complement strand
TGAAAATGGCAAAAGATATGCTGATTGCCGACGATGACATTCACCGTATTTTAGTGGTGGGTGGCTATCGTAATGGTGATTTTGTTGATTACACCGATCGACACATGTCGATGATGTATAATTTGTCCGCGGGTGGAGGAGCCATCTTACTTGAAAAAAATTATCCACACAACATCCTCCTTGGTTCACATATCATTGCGGATGGCTCCTTAGCTCGTACCGCTGGCGTTAAATATGGCGGCACAAAGCACCCGATCACGAAAGACAACGTCGACGTTGCTTATAAATCTTTACAGCTGATGGAACCTGAAAAGATGAAAAACCGGTTGAACGATGTTTCCATGCCAAACTGGTTTAAATGCATCGACGAAGCGTTAAGAAAATCAGAGTTAACTCGTCAAGATATTGACTATCTTGCCATTTTGCATATCAAACGTTCAGGACATCTAGCAATGTTAGACGCCTTGGGCTTAACTGAGGCACAAACGACCTATCTCGAAGATTATGGCCACATGGGTCAAATCGACCAAATATTATCATTGCATTTGGCGCTTAATAAAGGCACAATAAAGGCAGGTGATCATGTTGTGATGATCGCGGCTGGCATCGGCTATGTCTGGGGTGCAAATGTGATTGAATGGGGGCCACTACGTGACTGAATTTGTCCGTTTATTTTTCAATAGTTTACAAACAGGAAGCATCTTTGCGCTTGCGGCGCTAGGGATTGTCCTCATATTTAGAACCTCAAGAACGACCAACTTTGCCCAGGGACTCATAGGGACATTTAACGCCTATGTTGCGGCGTATTTCTTACTTCGTTTTGGGTGGAATGTTTGGCTCGTGGCGCTCATTGCCATTTTTACAGCCTTTCTCACAGGGGTCATCATTGATACCCTCATCATCCGACCCGCTGCGAAAGTGAATCCCATTTCAAAACAAATTGTAACGCTCGGGATCATCATGATTTTGGTTGGTTTAATCCCCTTTTTCTTCGGGGTCCAGCCGTTGTTGTTTCCAAGCTTTATTCCCAGCCGTTTTGGCATTGATATCTTAGGGGCTACACTACGTTACAACACCGTCTTTATCATTGTGCTATCGGTCGCTTTGATGGGTGCAATGTTTTGGTTTATCCAGTACACACGTTGGGGTCTTGCGACACGGGTCACCGCGTCGAATGAAACGACTTCAAAACTGATGGGTGTGCCAACGAAATCCGTGACCATGGTCTCTTGGGCCACGGCGGCCATCTTAGGGACCTTAGCCGCCTTGTTTGTGGCTCCGAGTGTAAGTGTCCAACCTAACATGATGTTAAACGTTCAGCTCAGTGCCTTTTTCGCGGGAACTTTAGGTGGGTTTTCAACCTTTATCGGACCTGTGGTCGGCGCCTACATCATAGCGTTTGCACGGAACTTTACCAGCTTTTACATTTCCGATATATGGGGGAATGTCTTGGTGTACTCCTCGATTTTAGTGTTCCTCTACTTTAAACCTTATGGGCTTTTTGGCAAAAAGCCGACGAAGAAGGTGTAGTATGCTGACAATTCTCGATAACTTTACGAAGCGGGTGCACGGATTCTTTCAGGGTCATGTGTACCGCAACTACCTTCTTTTCGGCGCGGCCGTGATGATGATTCCACTGATGCACAATTTCGGCATCATTGGCTCAGGTACCTTAGGTATTTGGGCGTACATCGTCATCATCACCGTGGTTGCCTTAGGCTTAAACATCCTCCTCGGCTTCAGTGGCTTAATTTCTTTAGGTACCGCTGGTTTCGTGGGCGCGGGTGCTTTGGGCACAGGGGTTTTTCTAAACATGGGGTTACCCTTTGAGCTTGCGGCATTACTGACCATTCTCATTGCGGCGGCGATTGGCGCCCTAATTGGCTTTTTCTCTCTTCGAGTGGAAGGCATCTACCTCGCCATTGCGACCTTGTTTGTCGGAGAAATTTTAAGACAAATCTACACTCAAATTGAAATCTTTGGGGGTCAGATGATCAACATTGGCGCCATTCGTTTTCTCGGCTTTTTCACCTTGAATGCGAACCCACCCAGCGAGCGACGATTCTTATTTGTCATCATTGTTGCGGTGATGGTGTTAATGATGATTGCCATGCATCATCTGGTGCACTCGAAAACAGGACGCGCTTTATTGGCAATGAGTCGCTCACAAGCCGCTGCTCAAGCGATGGGTGTGAGCATCTTAAGTTACCGTTTGATTGCGTTTGTCACCGCCACTGTCTTTGCGACCGTGGGTGGTGTGCTGTATGCGGTGTACATTCAAAACGCTCCAACCACGGCGTGGACCTTGGATTTAAGTCTCTTCGTCATCGCCATGGTGGTTGTGGGTGGCTTTAAATCAATTTATGGAACTTTCTTGGGCGCTTTTATCATCCACGGCATCCCGAATTTGATTTTAGCTGAACTCTTTGGTGACGTCTCCTATATCTTCTCTGGCGTACTCATCATTGTTGTTATTTTATTCTATCCTTATGGTGCCATTCAGGTCTTTTATGACGTTCGCAAATGGTTTCATAAAGGTCGACTCAAACTCACCACGAAAAGGAGTGATCGAAGCGCATGAAAACCCCACTCCTAGAACTCAATCAAATTTCGATGACCTTTGGAGGCTTAAAAGCCGTCAACGACCTATCCTTTTCCGTGTTTCCTGGTGAAATCGTGGGGCTGATAGGACCCAATGGTGCGGGAAAAACCACCGTGTTCAACTGTGTGACTCAATTTTATAAGGATTATGAAGGCGATGTTTTCTTCGATGGTCTAAAAGGTAAAGTCGATTTGCGCACCATCAAAGTGACTGACGTCATCGATCAAGGGCTCGTTCGCACCTTTCAAAACGTCGAACTCATTCCCGATCTTTCGATCATGAACAATTTACTGATAGGCGCGCATAAACAGTTCAAGAGTCGCCTCATCGATCATTTATTCAACACAAAAAAAGCGCGACAAGAAGAAGCGCGGTTAAGTGAGAAAGCTCTTGAAATTCTGACTTTCTTAAAAATCGATCATCTTAAAGACTTTTATGTGAAGGGGCAACCCTATGGCATTCTCAAAAAAATCGAGATTGCTAGAACCTTAATGAGTGACCCTAAACTCATCATCTTAGATGAACCAGCAGCGGGTTTAAATGATCGTGAAACCGATGAACTTGAAGCGCTCATTTATCAAATACGTGAAAAATATCAAACCACCATTTTGCTCATTGAACATGACATGGGCTTTGTGATGAACATCTGTGACCGTGTGTGTGCCATTAGTTTCGGCAAGTTCCTAGCCATGGACACGCCCGCAAAAATTCAAAAAAATGCGTTGGTGCAAGAAGCGTATTTAGGGAAGGATGATTAGATGTCGGAGCTATTAAACGTTCACGATCTATCCGTGGCCTATGGCGCGATTCAAGCACTGAAGCAAGTCAACTTAGTCGTAAAAGAGGGCAGCATCACCGCCATTTTAGGTGCCAACGGTGGCGGTAAAACGACACTCTTAAAAACCATCTCGGGTCTCGTACCCTCACAACAAGGCCGCATTCTCTTAAATGGTCGTGACATCACGAAGTTGGCCGCTGAGAAAATCACCGCCTCAGGCATCGTGCACGTTCCCGAAGGGCGCCAAATCTTTGGTGATCTAACGGTCTACGAAAACTTGATGATTGGTGCATTTACCGTCAAAGATCAGTTTGTCCTTGAAAGTCAACTCGAACCGACCATCAAAGACGCCTTGAAAGAGGTAAAAAAAGAGGGCGAAAGCATTTGGTTAAAGAAGAAAGATGTCATTGCGAATAATTTAGCCAAAGTGTTTCGGTATTTCCCTGTCTTAGAAGAACGTCGCACCCAAGTCGCCGTGTCTCTCTCAGGAGGCGAACAACAAATGTTGGCGATTGCACGTGGGCTTATGGCAACGCCCAAACTCTTGATTTTGGATGAGCCGTCATTAGGTTTAGCGCCTTTGATTGTAAAATCAATTTTCGAGATTTTAAAACAGCTCAATGACTCCGGACTGACGGTGCTCATTGTGGAACAGAATGCTTTGCAGACACTCAAAATCGCAGATTATGCGTATGTCATTCAAGTGGGTAACATCATCAAACAAGGGGCAGCCTCGGCGCTTATAAAAGACCCCGAATTGATTGAAGCATATTTAGGTAAATAGGGCATCACACTGTGAAAACAGTAAAAGATATAGAAAACTTTAGGAGGAAATGAAATGAAAAAGCTTTTATTACTGAGCGTTCTCTTCGTGGGAATGTTTGCTTTAAGCGCCTGTGGACGCGAACAAGCACAAGGTGTCTCTGACACACGCGTGGTTGTAGGCAACACAGCAGCGACTAGTGGTGGACTTGCGTTCGTCGGTGGACCTTTCCGTGACGCGATGATTGCTTACTTTAATATGGTGAATGAAGAAGGCGGCATCGCGGGTCGCGAAATTGCCTACATTCAGTACGACGATGGGTTTGACGGTGCTCAAGGCTTAGCTTTGACACAACGTCTTGTCGAAGATGACAAAGTCTTTGCGCTTGTCGGTCACTTCGGTACCCCAACCGTAGGGGCAACGCGTAGTTACCTTAATGACATTGGGATCCCACGCGTGTACTATGCGACTGGTATCAGTGCTCTGTTTAACCCAGACGCTGAAGGCGGTGCCCGTGCCAGCTTCCCTGTTCAGCCAATTTTTGACGCTGAGGGTGAAGTCATGGTGGCACGTGCAGTCGGAACATTAGGCGCACAAAGTGTTGGCGTAATCTACACCAACGATGACGCTGGACGCGGTCTATTGAACGGGATTCGTATCCGTTCTGAACTCTTAGGCGTGTCCTTGGTCGAAGCACAAGTTGCACCAGATTCATCGGACATGTCAACCGCTGCACAAACCATGTTGAGTGCAGGCGTTGATGTCGTTTTACTTGCGGCAAACCAAGTTCCAGCATCGGTTGCTGCACGTGCTTTAGCCGCTGCGGGTAGTTCAACTCCTGTGGTCACAAGTTATGTCAATGCGGATGCTACTTGGTTAAATCTTATTGCTGAAGTTCTCGGTTCATACGATGTTTATGCGTCTGCGTGGATCAATGTCTTAGGCGACATGGATAGTTTAAATACTTTCGTGGCTGAAGTCTCTAAAATTGACCCAGCGCTCGCAGGCAATGCGTTTGCGTTTGCAGGTTGGATTGCGGCTGCAACCTTCGTTGAAGGTTTACGCCGTGTAGGTGACGGAGAGTTAACATGGGAAAGCTACATTGACGCCATGGAATCTGCACCGATTGAATTGCCGTTTGGCGTGGTTGTCGACTACGCAAACAGCCGCCGTGTAGGAACCCAAGCGATGGCTTTCTTAAAAGCACAAGAGGTCGATGGCGTTCGTTCATGGGATACCATTCAACCAATCCAAACCATCACCGACATTTTAGAATAACATACGGTTAAGGGGTGATGCGTCACCCCTTTTCTTACTTTGCATGAGGAGTGAAATTTTGGCCAAAACATTGTTATTAGAGCAAGCACTTGAGTTGATTCAAGATGGTGATCACATTGTCGCAGGCATGGCTGCAAGTGAAGGTCGCGCGTTTTTTGAGTCTTTGCATACCATTGCACCCCGCATTACATCCGTCAGCATCGATAACTGTTTACCCTTAGCCCCTTATCCGTTCATTGTGGATGAGGCATACACCTCTAAATTCGCCATCAACAGTTGGTTTTTTTCAGGTGATTTGCGCAAAGCCTATCAGCGTGGGAATGTTCAGTTTATTCCCAACCATCTTCATTTTGCAGGTGTGAAGCGCGCGTATCATAAAACACCCGATGTCTTTGTTGGTAACGCGACCCCTCCGGATAAACATGGATTTGTGTCACTATCCTTATCCAATGTGTATGAAAAATTCATGATTGAAAAAGCAAAGACTGTCATTTTAGAAATCAACCCTAAGCTTCCACGAACCTTAGGCGATTTAGAACTTCACATCGATGACATTGATTACGTTGTTGAAGTAAACTATGACATCCCTGAGCTGCCTGAGACGATTCCAAACGAAAAAGATGAAGCCATAGGAAAACTCATTGCTTCATACATTCAAAATGGAGACTGTTTGCAACTGGGGATTGGTGGCATTCCTAACGCCGTGGCACTCGCCTTAACCGATAAGAAAGATTTGGGCGTACACACTGAAATGTTGACCACTGGGTTCATGAAACTCTATCAAAGTGGTGCCATTTCTAACAAAAAGAAGACGCTGCATAAAGGGAAAATGGTTGCTGCTTTTGCCTTGGGTAACCGGGCACTTTACGATTTCATCGACGACAACCCTGCCGTGATGATTTTAGATGGAAACTATGTCAACGATCCGATGATCATTGCCCAAAACGATCATCAAGTCTCCATCAACACCACCATTGAGATTGATTTAACCGGTCAGTGCTGTTCGGAATCCATTGGTCCCGTTCAGTTTAGTGGCACAGGGGGTCAAACCGATACCGCTGTTGGCGCGCAAAGAGCCAAAGGAGGACGCAGTTTTATTGCCCTTTACTCCACGGCCATGGTCAAAAATCCGCTCACAGGTGAGCGTGAAGAAATCAGCAAAATTGTCCCCATGCTTAAGCAAGGCGCCGCAGTTACGCTCTCTCGTAACGATGTCGATTATGTGGTGACTGAGTATGGTGTGGCTCACTTAAGAGGGCTCAGTGTGCGTGAACGAAGCGAAGCTTTGATTCAGATTGCACATCCAAAATTTCAAGCGTCTTTACGCCAAGAAGCCATGCAATTAGGGTATTTAGGATGAGCCTATTTCACTATCAAAATAAAGAAGTTTTTTACCATATTGAGGGCTCTGAAGGTCCAGTTTTAGTGTTGCTCAATGGCATCATGATGTCGGTTAAAAGTTGGGAACCCTTTAAGGACAGCTTTAAACCACATCTTCGTTTATTAAGACTCGATTTCTTTGATCAAGGTCAAAGCAGTTTTATGAGTGAATCTTACACGCAACAGATTCAAGTAGACCTGCTCAAAGCGTTGTTGGATCATCTTAAGTTTGATCAAGTCTATCTTGCTGGTATCTCTTACGGTGCTTCGGTTGCGCTGCAGTTTGCCATTGCATTCCCTGAACGTGTCAGTCGTTTACTGCTGTTTAATGGTGTCGCGAAAACATCACCGTGGCTTAAAGCCATTGGGGATGGTTGGAATGAAGTGGCTAAGACACGCGAAGGGCTCGCGTATTATCACATCACCATACCGTTTATTTACTCTCCAAGGTTTTATCAAACGCAATTGGCGTGGATGGAAAACCGCAAAAAACTACTCGTTGAAGTCTTTTCAAATCCGGTCTTTCTTGATGCGATGATTCGTTTAACACAAAGTGCAGAATCGCATGACACCCTGGATGCCCTGCACACGTTAACGATGCCAACCTTGATTGTCGCCAGCGAAGACGATTATTTAACACCACCTTTTGAACAAGAAGCGATGCACGAGAGCATTCAACAGTCAAAGTTAGTTTACTTCCCGAAAACGGGTCATGCGTCAATGTATGAACAACCCAGCCTATTTGTCTCGACGATTCTGGGGTTTTGTTTAGAAAAGAACACACACTACACACTATAGGAGCGTTTATGAAAAAAAACATAACCATTGGTCAAGAAACGTTTGCTTATCTTGAGTGGAACGACCAAGCGAGCGACGTGATTTTACTGATCCACGGCAACATGTCAAGTGGCTTACATTATGCACCTGTAGCACCCATGTTTAAAGCGCATGCGCGCGTGTTAGCTCCGGATTTGAGAGGGTTTGGTGACAGTACCTATCATACCCCGATTGATCATTTGGATGATTTTGCGGATGACTTAGTGGCTTTCATGGATGCACTAAACATCGACAAAGCACATCTTGTGGGATGGTCTACGGGCGGAGGCATCGCGTTATCCTTGGCGGCTCGCTACCCGAATCGTGTTAACCGTGTGGCGTTGATTGAATCAGCCTCGGTGAAAGGCTATCCGATTTTCAAAAAGGATGCTTCCTATCAACCCATCTTAACCGAACTTTATCAGTCAAAAGAAGCGATGGCTCTTGATCCCGTTCAAGTCTTGCCTGCACAACATGCGATGGAAAAAGGGGACGTCGAGTTTATGCGTCAAGTTTGGACTGCAGCAATCTATAACGTCAAAGTACCTGCAGAAGAGGAGCTAAGTTTAAACTTGAGTGAAACACTAAAACAGCGAAACCTCATCGATGTTGACTGGGCTTTAATGACTTTCAATCTTTCACACGAGTCGAATGGCGTGGTTGAAGGAAGTGGCTTAATTGATCAACTAAAGGCCCCAATTTTGAACATCTGGTCACGACAAGATTATGTCATTCCAGAAATCATGTTTAAGCAAAATGAGGCTCTCTTACCGAACGCAAAACATCTCATTTATGAAGATGGTTCACACTCTCCAATCACGGATTTCCCAGAACGATTAGCGAAAGATATCTTAGATTTCTTGTTGGTGTAATCAAAAATAAAACGGCTCAACGTCTCGTTGAACCGTTTTATTATTTAGCGTCGTGGCATTGGAATGTTTGGTCGTCTTGAAGGAGGCGTTGGTGTGGGGTGCATGGGCGGCATTGGACGTCGTTCAATCAAATCGCGCACCGGTAAATCAAGGGCTTCCTCGATGGTGAGCGCGTCGTCTCTTTGAGCAACAGCAGCGGCAAGTCGATAGCGCATCAGTCCAACATTCATGCTTCTAGCTTCATCTAACTCAGGCATAGACAATGCCCCCATCCGATCACGAAGAACCATGACAGGATGTTCGCGAAGCAGCGGGTGTCGCATAATAAGTGCTTCTAAGCGCTCAGCTAAAGCTTCGTTTAAGGAAACATTTTCACCGATGAGGTCGAAAAGAATGAGTCGTTCTTGATCCCATGACAAATCATCAGCAACATCTTTAAACCATTGATCGACAAAATCATCATACGATAAGTTGAGGTAGCTAGTCAGTGGTAACCGTGAAGCATCGTCGTTTAACGCAAGCACATCGATGACAGTTTCTTTGTCGTCAATGGTCACTTGAAGGGATGGATTGATTTCTAGATAAAGAACGGTAAAGGAAGGTTCGCTGGGTTGGAAAAACCACACCGCAAACGTAAACACTAAGATGGTTAAGATCGGTGCAAACACCCATCTTTGTCGCCAACGAGGGGCTCTTTTCGTGTTTGCATACGAAGGAAACAAGGTTGAAAATTCAGGAATACGTTCCTTTGCGAGCGTTCTTAAATGGCGCTCATAAGATTTGTCTTTCATTGGCTTCCTCCTTCTCCCTTAAATATTTCAGTGCTTGTTGGTATCGCCACGTCACAGTACCCAGTGGTAAATCAAGTGCTTTTGCGATGGTTTTGTGTGTTTCCTGAAAAAAGATTTTTCGGATGACGATTTCGCGGTCTACCTCTTCCAATGAGGCGATGAGTGTTTGAACGTAATACTGTTTTTCCATCTTATTATCCACGCGCAGTTGCGGATTGTAATCTTCAACGTCAAGTGGTTCTGTGCGCTGTGTTTTTCTTAAGTGATCAAACGCTGTGCGACGGGCAATTTGATTAATCCATGCCGCAAACTGTGTGTTTGCTTCATACCGATGAATGTTTTCAAGCACTTTTAAATAGGTCTCTTGCATGACATCGTCCACATCAACAGGGTTTTTAAGAATGCTTAAAAGCGTGTAATAAACACGTTCTTTCGTGGCGTCGTAAAGTGTTTCAAACGCCGCATCTTGTCCTTTCTTTAAACGCGCAATCGCGCGTTCTAATGTTGCTGTTTTCATCATGTCACCTAATTAACGTCTCTCACGTCTATTTTATTGGAAATTTTTAAAAAAAGTAAAGGGTTGACCTCATTGTCTCATGTGTAAAGATGATATAATACGGTTTAAGTGAGGTGTTCAAAATGCTTGACCATGCGTTGATTGAATGGTTTAAAGAGGGAAATCACAGGCAAAGGTTTGACCTTTCTGCCACCAATGAAAGACTTCAAATCATTGTTGAACATAGTCTCGTTGGGCATGTCTATCCTTCACTGGAAGCTTCACACCCCTTTAAAAGTGTACTCGAAAGTGTCTTTTATGCTTATCTTAAGCAAGCAGAGCAACACGATCATCTTAAGCAACGTTTTGAGACGTTGTTTGCTCAGCGAGGGTGTCAAATTCGATGGCTCAAAGGGGCTCATTATAAGACTCTTTATCCTCACAGCTACCAACGACCCATGGGCGATCTTGATTTCTTTTTACCTAAGACATCTCGCACACAAGTCGCTGAGTTGATGGTGGAAGACGGATGGAAGCTATACGCAAAAAACCAATACCATTGGACTTATCAACACCGCCAAAACCCTAGGCTTCTTGCTGAGTGGCACTTTGCGTTGATGCCCGAGGGTTTGTACTCCACTACACACCCATTGTATCACCCTGAAACGTATTTATTAACTTTTAACTCTCTAACCTCTAGCTTTACACTCCTTTATCACTTCGCTCATGCTGCAAAGCACTTTAAAGCTGGAGGCTTTGGCCTTCTTACGCTCCTTGATTTGGTCAAACTTGATCAAAAATACCAGGCAGAATTTGATGTTCCATGGCTAATAAAAGCCCTTAAAGATGCCAATCTTTACCGTTTTGCGAGCGGCCTGATTCAGTTAACACACACGTATCTTGCGCCGACACTGAGTCTTAAAGCATCGTTTACGGATGCTTTTCTTGATGAAGAAGAAGCACAGCTGTTCATGGAGATCATTTTGGTTTCTGGTCAAAACGCTAAAGCGCGGCACCATCAGCCACTTGCTTTGCAACGTGCGGGCACAGCGAAACGACCACACACCTTTGTTTTGAACAAATGGATTTTACCCAAAACGCACATGCAAAGTATGTATCCTAGGCTGATGAGAGTGCCCGTGATTGGTGTTGTGATTGCGTATGTTTTTCGCTTTTTTAAACTGATGTGGCGCTTCAAAACACCCTCTAAGCTATCGCAAGCGATGGTTTTAGAAACCTTAAATACTGAAAAAGTTCAACACCTTATGCAAACGTTACTCTCTGAAAGAAAGGAATGATATGATGCGCGTGTTCTATCTGAGTACCATACTTTCTTTATTGGTCATTCTGACGGCTTGTCAAACGCGTTTACGTCCTATTGAAAACGTAACAGTGGACTGCGATACGGCCCATTGGCTCCCTCGAGAAGATGTGCTGTTTTATGATGTTCACATCAACGGAGAAACGCAGCGCGTTCTACCTCCCAACCATCGTCTTCATCACATCCCTCAAGGGGCACAAAGTCTTGTGATTGAATACACCACGACCACGCAAAAATCGGCTCGAAGCCAAGCCTTTACCTTTGTCTCAACCCCAAGACTAGAAGCTCCTGAGAATCTGTCCATCCAAAACGGTAGGGTCACTTTTGATCCAGTGCCTGGGGCAACGAGCTATCTTATACAAGTCGGAGAAGCTCGCTTTGAGGTGACAGACACGCAGTTTGACATAAGCGACTTAGAATTAAATGAGGTCACGGTTGTCGAGGTTTCTGCCGCCCCCTTTGACACGTGTCAACATGTGAAAGCCATACGACATTACAGTCCAGACAGTCAACTTCTTTTTGAAGCTCAGTACGTCATCGATTTAACCAGACAACGTCAGTTGAGCTATCCTTTAGAATCGCTTGAGTTTGTTGAAGCAAGAGTGGCGTATGGGGATGCGCAAGAGGTGACATGGGAAGTGAATGAGGGGGTACTTGAGTTTGCGTTCTCTCCACTTATAAAAGATCAATCTCAAGCCGTGGTAGTGATTGAAACAGGCTTGGGATCTGGGGTGATTCAGTTCACATTCACCACGCAAGAAGCCCCTTTCCTCATAAGTCCAAGCACGCAATTGTATCGCCCTTCGAACCCCTTGGTCTTTGAGTTTAGCAACTTATCCGACGTTCGATTTGAGTTGTATGGACCCAACCTTAGTGATGAAGACTTTGAAGTGGTTGGGAATGACATTGTGCTCTCGTCTGCGTATTTAGCTTCGCGTCAAAGTGCAGAAGAAGCATTGTTGATCCTTCAGTACCGTTTGATACGCGGTCAAGATGTTCAAATTGGATTTTTCTTTATTCAGTTTGAGTCCTAGAAAAATAAAAAAGTAAAACCTCGCTCGGGTCGTATGATAAAAATAAACGAGCGAGGTGTTTTATGAAAGTCATTCCATGGTTACTCTTAATGTTGGGAACGTTGTTTTCGAGTTCGACCCATACGAACTTACTCGACCCCAATCTGTTTGATTATGACGATGGATACATTGTTTTAGAGAACCACCAAGGCATATCAGTCTCACCTGGGAATACCTACATGTTAAGGCTACCATACATTGATTTTATTGGAGCTGTAGACGTGTTCATTCGTGGTGATGACAATCATATCTACGTCAACGAAACCTTACTGCAGGAAAACTTGCATTGTTATCAAGGGTATGATTATATGGCGTGTCGCATTGATTTATTAAGCACAACGAACGCACTCTTCATTGCGTTCACGGGTGGAAACTTAGATCAGTATTTGAGCTATTACGGCATGCACGATTTTCAACTTGAACTCGGCGAAACGGTCTCCTCTTTTATTCCTTTTGTGCCTGCTGGTGAGCCCTATTTTCAGGGCTCACAAGAGCTGTTCTT
>SKJA01000065.1 GCA_007116105.1 Candidatus Izemoplasma sp. | reverse complement strand
TTTGATTGCTGTAAAGCTTCGACGACGTCGTCTTTGCATTGAAGAATGAAATCGCTACCACGGGAAAAGGTGGGAATGGGTGTGGTCGCAGTTTGCTTAAGCTTGACATAAGACTGAGGACGTTCGACCTCAAGTAGCAAACTTGTATCAACATTGTAAAAAGTGAGTGTTTGCTTAAGCTCTCTTCCTAAATGATCATGGCTTATTGCAGCAAAAAGCTTTGTTTTAAGCCCTAATTGAGTGGTGTTAATTGCAATGTTGCCCGGGCTTCCACCGAAAAGTCGATGTTCTTCTCCGCCATAATCTTCTATAATATCTATCAATATTTCGCCACAAATGAAAACATCAAAGAGTTTTGTCGTTGTCTTGATTAACTTATAATCAAACATAACGTGCCTCCTTGATGAATTGTGGAAAGGTTTCCATATTTGCATTATAAAATCGTTTTCATAAAAAGTCAAATAAAAAAGCACGTTTTTTTTAACGTACTTTTAAAGTGTGGAGTCGCCTGGTTTTAACGCAATGGGTAAAATGGTGGATTCAACGGGTTTTCCTGCAATCATTTTCATTAATGTTTCAACCAAGGCTTCTGACAATTCGGCAATGGGTTGGGCGATCGATGTGATGGTGATGCCTGTGTTGATCGCACCCTCGATGCCATCGTACCCTACAATCTTCGTTGTCGTCGGAATGGCGATGTGATGTTCATTCAAAACTAGAATTATTTCATGCGCTAACTGGTCAGATATCGCAAAGATACCATCATAATCCAAGTGCTTCACAATCGTGTCGTGAATATAATTCTTGGGGAGGAATAAATCTCCTTGAGGGTACTCAATAATTTTATAGTTTGAATGTTGGACTTCTTTTAGATAATCGATGAAGCCCTTGCGACGTTTTGAGACTTCTGTTGAGATTTGAGAGAGTTCACCTTGCGCATCATCCCCAATAAACAAAAGTTTCTCAGCACCACTTTCGAGGAGGGTTTTAGCAGCTAATCTTCCGCCTTCATAGTTGTCGCTTGCGACAAAAGGAATACCGTCAAATCGCCGGTCAAAAGAGACGATAGGGTATCCTTTGGGAAGGTAATTTTCAATGTCGTTGCTGGTTAAGAAAATCAGTCCATCCACACGGTTGTTCGTCAACATTGTAATCAGTTCGAGTTCACGCTCGCGATGTGAACCACTGTTACACACCATGAGTTTCATCCCATATCGAGAAAGCGCATGATCGACATGGTAAATTAGCTCAGAGAAAAAGACATGATTTGAATGGGGGACCACAAACGCAATCATCTTTGTTTTTTGATTGATCATGCTGCGGGCTATTTCGTTTGGTTTATACCCGAGTTCCTTTATGACTTGTTCTATCTTTTCACGTGTTTCTTTCTTCACAGGACCTGTTCCATTGACCACCCGTGAAACGGTCGCAATCCCGACGCCCGCTCTTTTAGCAACATCTTTAATGTTTGGCATACTATCACCCATGCTCATTATAGCGGATTTAAATCATTTGTAAATAAGGCACCGACTTCGACATTATTGATTATAATGAAAACGAGGTGAAGTGTATGAAGTGGTTCCGAAGAATTCTGTTGCTTGTCGTGTTGGTTCCAATAGTTGTGGTCATTAGCCTTCATTTTGCCAGTGAAGTCATCATTCATCGCATCACGCAGCAAGCCCAAGATTCTGCGTTGTTTGACGTGCAGACCCTCCTTGTTAACGACATTGAATGGGCTTATCGAGAGTACAATTCCGATCAAGATGAAACGATTGTCTTTGTTCATGGATTTATGGGCAGTAGTTTCGATTTTCATGCGTTTAACCTAGACTTAGCAGAGCGTCTTCCGTTGCGCATCATCGCTGTTGATTTACCCGGTTTTGGGCTTAGCGAAAAGTCCTCTGAGTATCGCTTTACATCTGAAAATCATGCGCTTGAATTACGTGCATTTTTAGAGGCGCTTAACATCGACCAGTATCATTTAGTGGGTCATTCAATGGGTGGGAATGTGGTGAAGCGTCACACCGCGTTATTTGAGTCATCTGTGCTGTCACTCATTTTAATTGCGGCCGCAGGCCTTGATGAAGGTCCATCACGCTCGGTTCCGCCGGTATGGTTTTATGATCTCATTTTCACCAATTACTTTGCGCAGCGCTTTGGTGTCAACACGGCCACGGTTGAACCATTAACCCGCGCACAGTTCCATCCCTACATCATCTTGAATGCGCAAATTCCCGGATCCATCATTCAGCAATTTTCAATTGATCAAGATGACAGCGGAACCCGCAGCTTGATTGGTCAAATCGAAACCCGTACGCTCATCTTGTATGGGGAACAGGATGCTTGGACACCACCCAGCCTGGGACAGCAAATGCATGCACTCATGCCGAACAGTCAACTGGTGTTGTTAAGTGAGACAGGTCATCTACCTTATCTTGAAAATCCCCGTGACACATTATCGGAAATTGTCATATTTTTAAACCATGATTAATTGCCTCACAAACATTTTAACAAAGCCCTTTATTCTTATTTATAGACTTTATAATTTAGACCTATTTACATTTACTTGTAATACAATTATAATGATTTAGTAAGTAATAATAAAAACTAGGAGGCTTTAAAAAATGAAAAAAGTTTTACTCTTAATAGCTGTATTAGGATTACCATTCCTTCTTGCGGCATGTGGTTCTGAACAAGGCGACTACACCCCAGGTGTTTACTTCGGCTATTCATCGGGTCACCAAAACAGCTTTGCCGTTGTTACTGTGGATGACAATGGGATGATCGTGAGCGTTCTCATCGATTCAGTCTACTTGAAGTCTGAAGCTGGCGGACCAGTAAACTGGGTTTCTCGTGGAAACGATGTTTCAGGTATCGCAACAACTAAACGTTCACTTGACGGTGGCTGTGGCTATAACATGTGGCCAGCACAACCTGTCGTTAACTGCGAAGTTGAAGGCGAAATTATGTGGGTTGCTCAAGTTGACATGATTGCTGCTGCAGTTGTTGAAAACCAAGCTTTACCAAGCTGGAACTTAGTGGATAACAAATTTGGCGAAGACGGTATCGCAGGGGTTTCAATCACTGTAAATGCCTACATCACTGCCATTCAAAATGCGTTATCACAAGCTAGACCTTAACCATTAACAATCAAAAGTTCGACCGTTTGCGTCGAACTTTTTTTTTACTTTATTCGAAACTCTTGACATCAAAATGATAGTGTTGTATATATATGTTAGCAGAGCACTTTAATGAGTGCCAAAATAGAATCATAGGAGGTATACTATGTTAAAACCTTTACACGATTATGTTGTTCTCGTGCAATCGGAGGCGGAAAGAGAAACAAAAACTGCCAGCGGTATCATCTTAAAAAACGATAAAGATGAACGCCAAGTGAAAGCCACCGTTGTGGCCATCGGACCAGGGCGCATTGACGAGGGAAAAACCCAACCCATGCACGTCGAAGTTGGCCAAACAGTCATCTTCAAATCGTATGCTTCTACGGAAGTTAAAATGGAAGATAAGACGTATTTATTGGTCAAAGAATCTGATATTTTAGCTATTTTGGAGGGATAATCATGAGTAAAGACATTCTATTAGGAAAAGATGCACGTGTCAAAATGTTAAAAGGGGTCGACACGCTTGCCAACACCGTCAAAGTGACTCTAGGTCCAAAAGGACGTAATGTCATGTTAGAGAAATCGTATGGCTCACCACTGATTACGAACGACGGCGTCACCATTGCAAAAGAAATCAGTTTGAAAGATCGTTTTGAAAACATGGGGGCTAAGCTGGTTCAAGAAGTCGCCTCCAAAACCAACGACACTGCAGGCGATGGTACAACCACAGCCACACTCTTAGCTCAAGCCATGATTCATGAGGGGATCCGAGCCATTGATAAAGGGGCTAATCCCGTGTTCTTACGTGAAGGCATTGAAAAAGCTGCCCGTGCAGTCAGTGAGTACATTTTAGCTGAATCTAGAACTTTAAACACTTCTGAAGACATTGCAAATGTTGCCAGTGTATCCAGTGGGTCTGAAGAAATTGGTCAAATCATCGCCCAAGCGGTGGAAAAAGTAGGTAAACGCGGCATCATCAACGTCGATGAGTCTAAAGGGTTTGAAACGGAACTCGAAGTGGTTGAAGGGCTTCAGTATGATAAGGGGTACATCTCTCCTTACATGGTTTCAGACCGTGAAACGATGGAAATCAATCTTGAGAATACCGCTGTGCTGATCACCGATCAAAAAATCTCCACAGTAAAAGATGTGCTGCCACTCTTAGAACAAGTTGTCCAAAACAATAAACCTTTGTTGATTGTGGCTGATGACATCGAAAATGAAGTGTTAAGCACACTCATTGTGAACAAACTGCGTGGCACGTTCAATGTTGTCGCCACCAAAGCTCCAGGCTTTGGCGACAATCAGAAAGAACTACTTGCTGACATTGCCGCACTTACAGGGGCTAATTTTATTGCCAAAGACTTAGACATGAAACTTGCGGATGCCACTTTTGATGATTTGGGCTTCGCGAAAAAAGTCATCATTTCTAAAGATCATACCACCATTCTTGAAGGTTCCGGAAACAAAACACTGATTGAAGAGCGGGTGCAAACGATTCAAGCCCAGCTTGAAAAAACAACCTCTGATTATGATAAGAAACGGCTTCAAGAGCGTCTAGGTAAGCTCACTGACGGCATTGCCATGATTAAAGTTGGCGCCACGACTGAAACAGAACTAAAAGACAAAAAGCTTCGTATTGAAGATGCCTTAAATGCGACAAAAGCAGCCATTGAAGAAGGCATCATTATTGGCGGAGGCGCCTGCTTAGTTAACGCGCACAAAGCTTTAAAAGCAACGCTTAAACATGAGGATTTGGATGTATATAAAGGCATGCACATCGTCTTAAAATCCTTATTGAAACCGGTCAGTCAAATTGCTGAGAATGCGGGCTATGACGGTGAAGATGTGTTAAGCCAACAACTCACACAAGACGCACCCATGGGCTTCAATGCTAAAACAGGTCAATGGGTTGACATGTTTGAAGCGGGAATCATCGACCCCACAAAAGTCACCCGCAGTGCGGTGCTAAATGCTGCCAGCATCGCAGCGATGTTTATCACCTCTGAAGCTGCTGTTGTGGATGTAGAAGACGATAAACCTTCCATGAACCCAGACATGATGGGCATGTAAGAAAAAAAGGTCATCGAAAGATGGCCTTTTATAATGGGTTTATGGTGTAGTCTTTAAGCATGTTTTGTCGGATGGCTTCAAAGTCACTCGCAAAACGTTCATCGTGACGCGTCAGATAAGCTAAGCCAATCACACGCATAAAGGGTGTCCAAGCTTCCATGGTGTCTTTTAAAGAATCGTGTTCAAGTGTCTGGTTGTTTGTCTCTAACAGTTTAAAGACATTGGAGAAACTGTGAGGATTTTGCTCAATCTGTTGTTGATACTTAGGGTTGAGTTTCTTGAGCACTTCTTTTTCCTTGTGAAAGGCTTTGGTCATATCCACTTTGGACCCATAAAGCAAGGCTTCTAAAGTCAGTGTCACTTGATTGAGGTACTGAAAATAAGGATCGTCTTCGATCAAGTCTTTGAACTTCTCATTTTGTTGATGTCTGAGTTTTGCGGCAGCACTCGCATGGCCGGTTAACAGAGTGCCCAAAATGGTTCGTTGATACTTTGTTAAATGCCATCTCGGGTTGTACTTGGCTCCGCGTTCAAGCATTTGTGCGTAGGCTTTCTGGTAAGCTTCCGCATTGAGCTGCACCATAAAGCGATACTCAAGTTGACGCATGGCACGTAAAGACATGTGTCTTAAATTGAATGTGATGAAGAGTCCGAAAAACGCAAACAGTAGTAAAATTTGTTCTATGGGAGCGCTTTGTCTGACAAACAAGGCCAATAAAAGTGCCGCAAGTGCCAGTGATGCAATTAAGACAATACGATTGGCTCTAAAATCAAATAACATAGGAAAAACTCCTCTCTAATGCAAATATCGTTTGTTGTGACTGGATAAAGGCGCATACTCAATGCCTTCAAGCGGGATAAAATAGTACTTGTGAATAAAGTACACATCGATTAAGTGCGAGTGAATGGTCGCCCGTTTTTCAACTTGACCATCGGCTTGGATGGTCACAAGCAGTTGTGCGGTTTGATTAATCTCATACCCCTCTGAAGATATTACTAAGGTTGAGTCTGTGTTTGAACTAAAACGCTTGAGTTCGTCAAGGTATGGGTCAATGTCCGCAATGTCGACCAAAATTTGAATGGTATGTTCTGCGATGTGGTTAAATTTTGATTGAAAAATCTCCGATAAGTTTTCCGTCTCGTAATACTCTAAATCTAAGGAATGCATCTGTTGAACAAAAAGATCTTTTAAGGCTTTGTTTTCAAACTCTAACACCGTGATGTATGGTGTGAAAAGAGAGACGCGATGAATCGAGGCTAAATCAAAAAACTCTTCCTCATCCAGCTCCTCTAATGCTTCTTCTTCTAAATTAAACACACATTCAAGAAGCTTAATGATGTCTTTAAAAACAAATGGTTGGATCAGCTCCATCGCATCATAATCACTTAGCGTCAAACCATAGTGATCGGGTACACTTAAATCCAACGAGTGGCTAACTTCAAGGGTGAAACCGGCATCTCTCATCATCAGTTGGTGGGCGCTTGGATAGCCTAAGGACGTCACAGCACTGAGTGAAGCGCCATGACGTAAAAGCAGTTCAATGTACGACGCTTGTGCTGCGTGTCGCAGGGCTAGATGAATGAGCGGAAGGCCAAACGCATCGACGGCATTCACATCCATTCCACGATCGATAAGGAAGTTGAAAACCTCTTTGAAAGAGGTTTCGTTTGCGATTTGGAAAACATGGTGTAAAGCATCGGTTTCAAGAAGCATGGTGACATCTGTAAGCGCGTCTAAGACATCTAGAAATTCTGGATAGAAGGAAATGATTTCATACACCACTTCTTCATCGAACACGGCTTGTGCAAATGCTTCTTGACCTACAAAGTAACGGAATAGATTGTTGTTGTTAAGGGCAAGTTTCAAAAACGCAAAGGCATTAAGTTCACTCACAGGAAGTAAAGCAGACCAATGCTTCAAATAGTCTTCATCTTTGTGTTCAAACGCATACTGATAAAACCAAAGGCGATCGTCATCATCAAACGACCACTGCGATATTGCCCGCAATAAAAAATCGTCGCGATCAAAAAGCGCCAAGATGACCAGCAATGAAAAATCCATGCGGTTGTAATAGTGCGAGTAATCTTCGTGTTCTAAAAAATAGTCGAAAATCGTTTTAGCACCATAAGCAATCACCACTTCGAGTGGATCAAACACTTCATTGAACGGAGAATCTTGTGCATCATAAAGCATGATGAATGTGGCTAAATCATCGTCTTCGATGGCTTTGACCCAATCGATCCAAAGGGCTAGATCTTCGGAGAGTAAAAAGGCTTTGTAAGCTTCAAACATCGTGTCGAATTTCATCCTTCCACCTCCCTACGAGCGGTCCATTACAAAAGGATTTTGATTTTGGTACTTGCTGATGATAAAGGCACTAATTAAGGCCGTGATTAAGTATAAAAGATAATGATAAAGTCGCTGCGCATCAACCTCAACGTCAAACAACCATAACAACACCAGCACACCATAGTAGCTATAACTTACGTAATGCATGCGTTGAATGAGTTTTTGAATTTTTATTAAACTTTGTTTTTGCTGAGGTCTACTTGAGCGAATGAGTTGGTTAAACTTGTGAACCATTAAACCACTTAAACCAACGAGAAAGAGTGTCCCATATAAAGCAAACTGGGTATACCCTAGAACTTGACGCAGTGAAAGATCTGTCATGGTGTTTAACACAAAACGAAACAATGCGTGGACCACAATGAACATAAAAAATGCCACTAACATGACGATGGTTTGAAGTGTGTTTCGTGACATAAAAATCCCTCTTCTACTCAATTAGATACACCCGAATTTTACCACACATTACGCCTTCTTCCTAGTCGTTGAAGAAGGTTTTACTGTTCTATGTGTGAACTTTTTTCTCGACAGGATTGGCAAAGTCCTGTAAACAAAATGGAGACATCTTCAACGGTATGCTTTAAAAACTCCTCAGGCGCACTAAGTTGGGGAAAGGCTGAGGTATCGTAGACTGTATTGCACTCCAAACACTGAAAATGAGCATGCGGATGAGCTGCTAAATCATAGCGTGTTTCTTGGTCTTTTAACATCACTGCTCGAGCTAACTTCTTTTGCGTAAACAGATGTAAGGTATTGTAGACTGTCGTCTTTGAAAGCGTAGGGATGGTGCCAATCAGCGCTTTGTAGATCTCTTCTACCGTAGGATGTGAGCCTTCCTCTGTTAAATAAGAAAGAATAAGCATGCGCGTAAGCGAAGGCTTTATTCCATGGTTTCTTAACGTGTCTGCATGTTTTTCCATCATATCACCTTTCGACATCGGCTTTAAAATTGAATTGATTACAATACTATAATAGTTAGTCTTTCTTTTGATGTCAAATAAAACAGTGTGCGAGGGTTGTGATTACATAAGAAAGCGCTTATAATTAATAAAAATGACAAAGGTTGGTGAAACGATGGATTTAACTATTAAACAAGGTGTTCATGAGTTTTACATTGGAGAATCATCAAAAAAAGCACTTGCACGTATTTGCTATACCCCTGGTGATGACAACATTATCGTCGCAGACCATACATTTGTAGATGAATCCCTCCGCGGTCAAAACATCGCAAAGTTATTGCTCGATCATCTCGTTGAGTACGCTCGTAGTCATAACCTCGTGATTCAACCCGTCTGCTCTTATGTCGTCAAAGCTTTTGAAAAATACGACAGTTACAAAGACATTAAGCATTCCTACTAAGGAGTTGGTTCTCAGATGGCAACTACGATTGGAAAGCGATTAAAAGCCATTCGTAAAAAGAAACGACTCAGTATTGATGAAGTGGCCGATAAGCTTGGTTTTGGTTATGATCAATTGGTCAAGATTGAAGCTGATGTACGCTCTCTCTCAAGCGAGGAAATTGAGATGTTCGCTAAACACTATCAAGTGAAATCTCAGTATCTCAAAGAGGGCAATGTTTTTATCGATCACACGGATGATTTGGTTGACGCTTTTAAAAAACTTGATTTAGAAGAGCAACATGACTTTATTGCTCTGTTCTCCACCATTCGAAAACCACAAAAAAAAACATAGCCTTTGTCGGCTATGTTTTTTCTTATTGAAGCCACAATAGAAAGAACCCAAACACAAACACCATGACGACGATAACTCCTACAAAGGTGCCAACGATGAGTTTTTGTGTGAGTCTATGAACTTTCATTTGTGAAGTGTTGAGAGACGCTTTAGTGACATTCAGTTGAAGGATGAACGCCACGACCAATAATGGGATAGACACACTTTGCCAAATGTTTGCTATTCCGATGCTTGGTATGAGCCATCCCAATAGAAATCCGACAAAAACAGACACCACTGCCAGCACCGAAAAAACGACACTGACTTTTAAATCTCTTGGAAGCGAAGACATAAAAATCCCCCCTTTTGTTTAGTATCTCAAAAAAGAGGGGATTGTGCAAATTATTCTGCTAAAGCCGCAATGATTTCATCGTTTGAAATGACGCCACGCAAGTGTTGTTTCTTATCTAGAACCGCGACATCGTAGGTTGAAGACTGTAAAGCTTTCAAGGCATCGGATAAATAGGTGTTTCTACGTAAGACGTGATGGTCTTCTTTAAGAAACTTCTTCAATGATCGCGCTTCACTCTTCTCAAGATCTTGTGCGACAATGAAGCCCAAGTACTCTTTGTCTTCATTCACCACAAAGGCATACTCTGATTGTGTGTCTTCCATCTTCGTGCGCGCTTGTTTGGCGGTCATATCTAATGTGACGACATTGAGTGGCTTGCGCATGATATTACGTGCTTTGAGAATACGCGATTTATCGACATCTGCAATGAAGTCTTTTACATAATCGTTTGCTGGATTTTTGAAAAAGTCCAGTGGTGTCCCAATTTGAACGACTTCAGCGTCACGCATCAATGCTATGCGATCGCCAATTCGAAACGCTTCATTCATGTCATGAGTGATGAAAACAATTGTACGCTCCGAACTGTCGTCTAAGTTAAGCAACTCGTTTTGCATTTCTCGTCGAATCAAAGGGTCCAGTGCACTATAAGGCTCATCCATTAAAAGTAGTTCAGGATCGTTGACCAAAGCACGTGCTAAGCCAACGCGTTGTCTCATGCCGCCCGAGAGTTCAGAGGGCATGCTGTTTTCCCAATCTTTTAGACCGACTTGCTCAAGTGCTGCCCGAGACTTTTCGATGCGTTCCTTTTTATTGACTTTTTGAATTTCTAAAGGGTACTCAACATTTTCAAGCACACTACGGTGAGAAAGCAGTCCAAAGTGTTGAAAGACCATGGAGACATCTTTACGACGATAAGATCTTAAAGCCTCTTTGGATAAACCGAGCAAACTCTCGCCATTGATTTTAATGTCACCACGGGTGGGCTTATTCAATAGGTTTAAGGTTCGAATGAACGTACTTTTCCCACTCCCTGATAGTCCGACAATGACAAAGAGCTCATCGGGTTGAATGTCAAAGTTGACGTTCATGTTGGCCACCGTGACACCCGTTTCTTCACGAATGTCGCCAACACTATACCCTTCATCAATCATTTTAAGTGCTTGTTCTTTGGCTTTATCTGAGCCAAAGAGCACACTTAGATTTTCAACTGTAACTTGTTTAGCCATCCATCGTCACCGACCTTTCGAATCGTTTGGCAATGCCTTGGAAAATACGATCTAAAATGATCGCCAAAAACACAATGGCTAAGCCTGCCTGGAAGCCTTGGCCAATTTCTAAACGGCGCATCGAAACGAGCACTTGAGCGCCAATGCCATCCGCCCCAATCATAGAGGCAATCACGACCATGGCCATCGCCATCATGGTGGTTTGGTTGACACCGGTCATGATGGTTGGTAAAGATTGTGGCAGCTCAATCTTAAAAAGCATTTGCATACTTGTGGAACCAAATGAACGGCCCGCTTCAATAACCTCTTTATCCACGCTTGTAATCCCTAAGTAGGTTAAGCGAATAAGTGGTGGAATGGCATAGATGGACGTTGCAATGACCGCAGGCACACGGCCCAAGCCAAAGAGTGTGACAGCCGGGATTAAATAGACAAACGAGGGCATCGTCTGCATCCCATCTAAGAGTGGTTTAAGTACGCGTTCAACACGGCTAAATTTTGCCATTGCAATGCCTGAGGGTAACCCGATTAATAAACTTGCAGTAACCCCAATAAAAATGATAATCAAGGTATAAATCATGTCGTCCCAAAGGCCAAACATGCCAATGGCATACAACATGGCGCCAAGACCGATACCTACTTTAATGTTGTAAAGACGCCAACCGGCAATCACCAACAAAATGATGTAAACCCACCAAGGAATGCTGCTAAAGATGGTGTCGAAGATGTTAAACAATGAGTTTACGAATGACGCAAAACCTCGAAAAAAACCTCGGAAGTTGTCTAAAACCCAATCAACACCTAAATCAATGAATCGACTGATTCGATAGACGAGTTGTTCTGGAAATGAAATCATACAATGTTTCTCCTTTCAAAAGAAACGTAGCGCATCAGCGCTACGCTTTATTTTTTATTGTAAGGCCTCATCAAGCGCATCAAGGACACGTTGAGCGACATCGTCTGGTAACCAGCTGGTCCATAGATCACGGTGTGTGTCTAAAAACCATAATGCTGCAGCGTCTGCTTCTACTTCATTTTCAATCATGTACCCGAGTGCTTCTGAGGTTAAGTCAGAGCTTGTCGTATACTGTCTTAAGAACGTTGCAACTTCTGGAAAACGATCTTCAAAATCGTTGGTCACTACAACGTCGACACTGACACTTGGGAATGCGCCAATACCTTCAGCAAAGTTTTCTTCAGAATACTCACTGTCTTCAAGTAACACAAGATCGTAAACACCTAACACCCAAGTAGGTTCCCAGTTATAGCCTACCCAAGGTTCTTCATTTCTAAATGCATCGGCAATGGTTGCGGATAAGATTGCATTTGAGTCAATCGTGCGAAACTCGAAATACTCATCCAATCCATAAACCTCCATCTTTAATTGTAAAAAGGCTGTGGCTGCCCATCCTTCAGGTCCACCGTAAATGATGCCCTTGTCATCGTTCTCAGGATGTGGGAACAGATGAACGTAATCTGGTAAATCTTGAACACTTCTAAGTCCTGGGTGTGCGTCATATAGGAAGCGTGGGATGTAAAGCCCCTGTGCGTTGTCATCAAAGTTGACACTGAGGAACTGATACTCTCCAGCCTCTAAATCACTCGCATAACTCGGAATATTGTCTGACCAAATTTCCATCGATACATCAACATCGCCAGTGCGTAGTGCTTGTATGGTCACCGCGGTGTCTGTTGTGATGGATCGAGTGCGAATGTCGAATCCGTGTTCGATGATAAACCGTGCGACTTCATCGTGAAACTCATTACTATCCCAATCCCCTTGACCAAAGACAATTTCTTCGCCTTCGTCACAAGCACTGAGTGTGAAGACCGCCAAAGCTGCGACGGTTAAAAACATAAGTTTTTTGAATAAATTTTTCATGTTATCTCTCTCCTTTTTTGGTTTCTTACAACTTATACTTTATCATAAAGTTGGCAGTTTGTAAAATCTGACACCAAT
>SKJA01000100.1 GCA_007116105.1 Candidatus Izemoplasma sp. | reverse complement strand
GTTCGCTTTAAAGGGTACGTTTTATTGAACTATCAAAAAACGCCAAACGGGGTTGCGTTCATTAAAATCACGGATGAACTTCGTCAAACCTACGGCGTTACGATCGAAGAGGCCTCCAGTTTAGTCAATGAACTCAGTGTCTTTGAGGATTGTCCCATTTGGGTCTTGCTTGCTGAATATGAGGAAAACATTGTTCGTGCTCGCATTCGTTCAAAAGGACCAACCATCAGTGAAATTGCCAATCAATTTGATGGCGGAGGGCATGCGTTGGCTTCAGGTGCGAACCTAGGAACTTGGGAAAATGCACAGACCTTGTTGGCTGCACTGGACGCACACGCAAAAGCGTATAAAGAAGAAGCACTTTAAATAAACGACAAAGAGGGTTGGTAGAAAAGAGGAACACTATGCCCCTCTTTTTCTTTGTTTAAGCGTGAAACCCTTTTTATCTTGGCATGTGGGCTCAGTATGATAAAATAGGCGTAGGTGGTGACAATATGAACCCAAGCATTGACTGGACACAGACACTCTTTCTTATCATTGGCGGTTTAGGTATCTTCCTCTATGGCATTCATCATATGGGTGAATCCATGAAACTGCTTGCTGGATCACAACTTAAAAAACTGATTGAAAAAACGACATCCACCCCGTTAAAAGGTATTTTTATGGGGATTTTAGTGACGACGCTCTTACAAACTTCCTCAGGCACAACCGCGTTGACGGTCGGGCTGGTCCGTGCAGGACTGATGACCTTACCTCAAGCTGTTGGGATCATTTTAGGCGCAAACATCGGCACCACGACCACAAGCTTCTTAGTAGGCTTAAACATGAAAGTGTTGGCGTTGCCTTTGATGGGTGTTGGCAGTTTGATGATCTTTTTCTTGAAAACAAAAAAGATGAAACACATCGGTGGGGCATTGTTAGGATTTGGGATGATTTTTTACGGCCTCGATTTAATGGGGGGTGCACTGAAACGCTTTGTCGATTTCCCCGTTTTTGAAGAAACGCTGTTGCTGGTTTCTAACATTCCTGTTCTTGGTGTCATAGCGGGCGCGGTGTTAACTGCGGTGGTTCAATCCTCTACCGCCACCATCGGTATCTTACAAGACTTATACACCACAGGGTACGTGCCCTTGATTGGTGCGATTGCGATTATTTTAGGGTCCAACATCGGGACCACCATCACCGCGATCTTAGCGGCGGCTGGAGGATCGACCGCAGCAAAACGGACCGCGGCTGCGCACGTCATGTTTAACGTGCTTGGCTCAGTGCTCTTCTTACTCTTAATTCGTCCATACGCGTTTTTCATCAACTGGCTTCAAGATCTACTCTACGCAGGCCAACCCGTGGCAATGACACTTTCTTTGGCGCACATCTTCTTCAACGTCTTTAACACGTTTGTGATGTATTTCTTTGTCAAACAACTCGTCATGGTCAGTGAGAAAGTCATTCCTTCGGATGAGGAAGATGTTGAAGTGAGGGTTGACACACTCTTACCCGCACTCATCAAAGAGTCCCCTATCTTGGCCCTTGAAAACGCCAAACGCGTGATACTCTCAATGGCTGACATCACGTTTAGAATGTTTACGTTAAGCATGCGCTTCACCTTTGAAAACGACCCTAAAGTCTTAGAGCGCGGTCGACAGCTAGAAGAACTTGTAGACACCATTGATAAAAAGACGCATGACTATTTAGTTCAGGTATCTCTCAAGGATTTAACCGATAAGAGTGCACACGATCACGCTTCTTACATCGACGCCATTCGTGATTTTGAACGGATTGCGGATCATTGTCAAAACCTGTTTGACTTCTTTGAGTATCGATACGAGAAAAAAAAGGTATTATCACCGGATGCGATTGAAGATTTGACAACGCTTTATAATTACGTCATGGACACGCTCGCTCTGACGCTGCAGGCGTTTGAAAGCCGCAACAAGTTTAAAGCCAATCAAGTCATGGAACACGAAGACATGATTGATATTCTTGTAAGGAAGTACCGGAAAAGACATGTGAAGCGGATTGCGGACATCGGAGAACATTATGACGATGATTTGTTTGTCGACATACTTTCCAACGTTGAACGGATTGGCGACCACTGTCAAAACATTGTACTCAACGTGTTACACGACCGCTATTACATCGAAGACGCCATGGCAAAGGTGAACTAAGATGAATCGAATTCTTGTGATTGAAGACGAACACAGCATTCAAAAAATGATTCACTATGACCTCACACAACTTGGCTACCAGGTGGTCTTAGCAAGCGATGGCTTAAGTGGTCTTCAGCTTGCGCGCAATGAGCCGTTTGACTTGATTGTGTTGGATTTGATGTTGACAAAACTCAGCGGGCTAGAAATTTGCAAAGCCCTTCGACGTGAAAACCATCCAGCCTACATGATCATGTTAACGGCGATGGATGAGGAGATGCAAAAAATCGAAGGATTGGATGCTGGTGCAGACGACTATATCACCAAACCTTTTTCACCTAGAGAACTTGCAGCACGCATCAAAGCAGCCCTCAGACGGAGTGAGCGAAAAGAAAAACCAGTCACCTTACAGCACCAAGACATCACCCTCGATACCCTCAGTTACGAAGCATACCTCAAGGGTGATAAACTCAATTTAACGTTAAAAGAGTTTGAACTTTTACAGTATCTCATCGAAAACAAAGGCATTGTTCTCTCGCGTGACCAACTTTTGAAGACGCTTTGGGGCTATGGTTATGATGGTGATACGCGGGTGGTGGATGTGCACATCTTCAAACTCAGAGATAAAATCGATCCCGACGCAAACCTTATCAAAACGGTCCGAGGCGTAGGGTATAAATTGATTTAGTTACGATTTTCCAACCATTCATCCATACTCAAAAACAACCTTAGGGTTGTTTTTTTTACCTTAATTTTTTGTAAAAAACCTCATTGGTTGGCTTTAATGGCTTGTATTCGTGCTAAAGGATTGCTATAATCTTATGTAATATTGAGAAAGAGTGGCTTGACGTGATTCGATATCTTACGGTGCGTATACTATGGTTGTTCGTGGTCAGTTGGGTGATACTGACAACGCTTTTTTTTAGCTTAAACATCGGCATGTGGCGATTTTGGTTTTCTGCACAGCCTTTTTCCTTGGTGCTACAAAGCACTTGGCAATACTACCTTAGGTACTTTAGTCAAATCTTTCAGTCATGGCACTGGGGAACCACGCGTTTTGGTGTCGATGTCTGGTCACTGATGGCTGAACGGGCAGGTATTTCTTTAAGAATCAATCTGATTACTTTAGTGATTTACGTCGTGTTGAGTGTGGTCTTAGGTTATCTTGCAGCACGCCATCACCACCGTTTCATCGATCGCTTAATTACCGTGGGGACGCTGATTTTTAGCTCCATCCCAAACTATTTGGTCATTTGGTTTTTGATTTTCTTTTTTGGTTACCAGTGGGAACTCTTACCCCCTCAACCCCATGGTGTAGAAGGCACGTTTTGGGGCGATATCCTCATCTTGATTATTCCGGTAACCTC
>SKJA01000080.1 GCA_007116105.1 Candidatus Izemoplasma sp. | reverse complement strand
TCTACCGTGATGTGGTGGATCATTTAAAACAAGCCGGCATTTCGGTTGAGTTTTCCCTAGTGGGTCCTTACATCACCACCCAAGAAACCGCCGGCATTGTCTTGGCGCTGTGTCGTCTCGATGACACCCTATACACGATGTTGACTGCGCCCACCACAGCACCCTACTTTAGCCACAGCGGAGGTTCTCATGCGACACCCCTTTAAAGCACTCATCCAACATGCAAAACAACATGGATACGCAGTGCCTGCGATCAATGTCAGCAACTATGAAACGATGATGGGGGTCTTTTCAGCCGCCTCAGAAAAAGCCTCACCTGTCATCGTTCAAGTGGCCACCATCCAACTCACCGCCCAAAAGATGACCTGGCCTGAGTTTATGGCGCTCATTGAGTTGGCTGAGCGTCGTTATCCTGAGGTGCTTTATGCCCTTCATCTCGATCATGCGACCACCATTTCGATGTGTGAAGAAGCGATTGCCCAAGGGTTTGATTCGGTCATGTTTGACGCATCCGCCAAACCACTCCAAGACAACATCAACGAAACGCAACAGCTGCGTCACAAATACCCGCATCTCTCGATTGAAGCAGAAGTCGGTGCCTTAGGCGCTGAAGAGGGTCAACACCACACCACCCATACGGTCACGTACACACAACCCGAAGACGCGATTCATTTTGCTAAACAGGTCGACGTTCAAGGCTTAGCGGTTGCGATTGGCAACGCTCATGGGTTTTACAAAGGTGAACCGGATTTACAGTTTGATGTCTTAAAAACGATTCACGACGCCATCCCTGAGGTTCCCTTGGTGTTGCACGGAGCCACAGGACTCTCACCCGAGATGATTCGAGCATGCATTCAGCTTGGCATGCACAAAGTCAACTTTTTTACACGTTGTGACTATGCCTTTACCCAGGCATTTTGTGATACTATAAAGCAAGGGAAGTACATGATGTTTGCCCAACAAGCCGGTCAAAAGGCGTTTCAAGAAGAGGCGCAAACCGTCATGGAAATTTGTCTATCGGAGGGAAAAGCATGGGTGTAAGAATTGGGTTACTCAGTGTCGGCTTCATTAAGTTTCGCTTTGACATCGCCAGAACGTATCTTGAACAAACCCCCAAAAAGCTGGGCTGGAAAGAAGGGGAACTTCTCGTTTACCCGCACGTCATTTTAGAACACGAACAGCTCGAAGAAGCCGTGCAGGCTCTAAGTGCTAAGCCACTCGATGGCTTGATCATTCAAATTGGCACGTTCCCCATGGGGGAGATGATGTTGTCGCTGGTGGAGGCGTTTAAAGGCGTGCCTTTGTTGCTTTGGGGATTTGAAGATCCAATGACGCCTGAATACAATACGATTCCACTAAACTCACTCACAGGCATCAACATGGTGAGTTCGTATTTACATCGTCTTGAGCACCCCTATGACTATGTGTATGGCGCTTTTGATGAGCCTTCTGTTTGGGATAAAGTGCACACTTATAAACACGCGGTCCATGTCAAACACACCCTAGAAACCAGTAAGTTTGGTGTCATTGGCTCCAGAGCGCCTGGGTTTTATTTGTGTGAAGTCAATCAACTTCAGTTTCGTAAAGAGGTTGGACCCATGGTGGAATACTACGCCGTAGGGGATCTCGTTGAACGTGCTAAAGCGTTCCCTGATGACGCCGTACGAGCGGTCAAAGAACCTTACAAAGCCCGCTTTACCTCGGTTTTCAATGACGAACAACTCGATAAAACCATCCGCATCTATTTGGCCATTAAAGCACTCATCAAAGAACAACGCCTAACCGCCCTTTCCATCAAATGTTGGCCGGAATGGCAGACGCTTTATGGCGTCTCGGTGTGTCCGGTGCTTTCGATGTTAAACGACGACGATGTGATGACCTCCTGTGAGGGTGACATCACGGCGTTGGCTTCAATGGTCATCGCACACACCATCACCCAAGAACCCCCCTTCTTAGCAGACCTTGCGACACTGCACTCGAAACAAGTGCTAAAAGCTTGGCATTGTGGCCACGTGCCCACACGTCTTTGTGCCTTGCCCATGGCGTTAACAGAACACCCAACGATGAAAGACGGGATGGGCTTAGCGCTGCAAGGTGAGATCAAGCTTAGCGATGAGGTCACCCTCTTTAAACTCTCTGAAACGCCAGGGGGCTACCGTTTGTTTAACACTACGGGCTACTCCCAATCGCCCGACCGAGCCGTCGATGGTCCACAAACGGACATCGTCTTACATCAAGACGCGCAAAAAGTTTTAGAGACCATCTTTTATGAAGGCATCGAGCACCATTACGTTGTCGCTCATCAAGCGCTGACCCCCGCGCTTAAGATGTTGGTTCGTTTTAAAGGTTGGCGGTGGATTCAACCATGAGCTGGCAAGAGCGCATCTGGTATGGCGGGAGTTACTATCCCTTACTTGAAAATGAAGAGAACTGGTCTAAAGACTTAGGGTTGATGAAGGAAGCGGGCATAAATTTTGTCCGCACCGCTGAAATTTGTAACAGCTGGGACCGTTTAGAACCGTCGAAAGGGCACACCGAGTTCACCGTGCTCGATCGTTTTTTTGCTTTGTGTGAAAGACTCGAGATGAAAGTGTTACTCGGCACAGGCACCGCCGCACCACCGTATTGGCTTCATCAACTTGACCCAAGCGTGAACATTGTCTCTCACCAAGGACGTGCATTTCCCAACAATGCGACCTATGGGTGGGCTTGTTACAACAACCCCACCTTTAAATCCGCAGCACGCGACTACCTCACCACCTTGGTCCAACACTACCGTCATCATGAAGCCTTACTCGGCTATCAAATCAACAATGAGATCGGCTATCCATTTATGCCTTTAGACGATCACGGCTTGTCGTATTATTGTTACTGTGATCATTGTAAAGCAGGCTTTAGAACCTGGCTTAAGGAAAAATATCACACGCTTGAAGCACTGACACACGCTTGGAGTTGGACGACCACCACCACCGCCCATCAAGACTGGGAGGATGTCCAACCGCCGTATGTTAAACCTGCGGCATGGGCGAGTGTGACACGCTTTTTAGATTGGCGTCTTTACCAAATGAGTGTCATGACTCAACAAGTCGCCTGGGAAAACACCCTCATCAAGACACTCGACACCACGCACCCCACGGTGACCAATGTCTTTACCTTAAAATCCCAAGATCCTCTAGGGGTCATCACCGCCATGGATCCGTTTGAGATTGCCAAACACGTCGATGTCATTGGCTATGACCTCTATCCAGGCAGCGGAAATAAGCTCAAGACAAAACCACATTTTTCAAGCTATTTCTTTGATCATTTAAGAAGTGTCGCACAGTCACAAAACATTCCTTATTGGCTCTCAGAAGCAGAGGGAGGCCCCATTGGTGGGTGGGTTTTAGGCCCAGACTACAACACCAAAGGCGTTGATTTATGGCGGAACCAAATCGAAGCTGTCGGTCATGGTGTCCATGCGATGCTCTACCAACTCTTCAAAGAAATGCCCTTTCAACCACTGCATTGGGGTGG
>SKJA01000053.1 GCA_007116105.1 Candidatus Izemoplasma sp. | reverse complement strand
TGGTTCGAATCCGTCATTCTCCACCATTTTTATTGCGAGTGTGGCGGAATTGGTAGACGCGCATGGTTGAGGGCCATGTGGCTTATGGCTGTGGGGGTTCGAGTCCCCCCATTCGCACCAACGTAGTGTTTCGGTACACACGAAGACATTCACAGTCGCGCTAAGGCGACATACAATGTAGCTTAACCACATGAACCAACGATAGAAAAAGCGTCTAGATCACTCGTCATTTCGAGTGGTCTTTTTTATTGGGTTCCACTCATAAAAATGCGCCAACCCAAGACATTGAAGCGGTTTTATGGTGGTTACAAGTACTGATATTTATGATAAGATGAGTGTATGCGTGTGGTAAGTGAGCCTTCGCTCATGTAAATGCAGTCTTCACCACAAAGACATTTGATAGACACGTTCATCGATGCCTTAGGAGGAACGCGATGCGAAAATGGTTAAAGCTGTTGCTTAACCGGATCACCTTAGTGTTAATCTTAGCCCTAATCCAAATGGGCCTTTTTGTCTATTTAGTGATTGTTGTGTCTTCGTTTTGGCAGTGGAACTTAGTCTTCATTGTGACGTCGATGATCATTGTCCTATTTTTAATCAGTCGCGATGAACATCCGAGTTATAAACTGGCTTGGATTTTGCCCATCATGATTTTCCCGGTGGCGGGCGGGGCATTTTATCTTTTTTACCGTTACCGAAACTTAAGCCCTAAGACTTTGAAACGTCACCTTGACATTGAAAAGAACCGAACCTACTTTTTACACGGCTTTAAAACCTCACCCATGAGCAAAGATGCAACGTATTTAAAGCGACATGGTTGGCACCCCTATCAACACACACAAGCGTTGTATCTGCCCTCAGGCGAAGCGATGTTTGAGACGTTGCTCAACGACATAAAGCAAGCAGAAGACTTCATCTTTTTGGAGTTTTTCATCATCAAACAAGGTCACATGTGGACAACCTTGTTGAATGCCTTAAAAGAAAAAGCGGCTCAAGGCATCGAGGTACAGCTCATTTACGATGATTTTGGTGCGGGTGGACTGCCACTAAATTATCCGAAAAAACTAAAAGCCTTTGGCATCCAAGCCCATAAATTCAACCCTCTAAAGTTGCGCTTAAATTTCGGCAACAACTACCGCAATCACCGTAAGATTGTCGTCATCGACAATCGACTGGGGTATTCTGTGGGCAACAACATTGGCGATGAATACATCAACCTCAACTCACCCTATGGCCATTGGCTCGACACAGGCATCCGCTTAGAAGGGGAAGCGGTGTGGTCTTTAACGCTCGCGTTTTTGGATGTCTTAAGTTTTGTCAGTCGCGAGATGGTGTCGTATGAACGCTATTATAAGGCCCACAAAGCACCGAGTGATGGTGTCTTTTTGCCGTTTGCGGATACGCCACTTGATGCCGAAGAAACAACCAAAAACATATACATCTCGATGATTTACAGTGCCCAAGAAAGCATCAAGATTACCACACCCTATTTGATCATCGACCCTGACTTTAAGCATGCGCTTAGGTATGCGGCTAAAGCGGGCGTCAGAGTGTCGATCATCTTACCGGCCATCCCGGATAAAAAACTCATCTACATGGTCACCCAATCCTACTGGCCGGCTTTGATTCAAGATGGGGTACACATCTATACCTACACCCCAGGGTTTATGCATGCGAAGATGATGATCATCGACGACACACGGGCGATGATCGGCACCGCAAACTTAGACTACCGAAGTTTGTATTTGCACTTTGAAAACAGTGTCTACATCGAACACGCCAGCGTCATTCAAACGATGCGGGAACATTACCATGTGCTTATGGAACAATCTTTACTGATCGACCAAGATTACCAAGAACGACTGTTGATTCGCGGCGTACAACTATTTTTAAGAATGTTTGCGACCATGCTTTAAAGGAGGCTTTATGACCACAAAAACCCACACACTCAACCTCAGCACGACTCAAAAAACACAGTGGCTAGACATCACGGCATCACTCCAATCTTTGGTGGACATCAGTGGCATTCAAACGGGAGAGATGTTCTTGTTTGTGCCCCACACCACCGCCGCTGTGACACTGAACGAGCACGTTGATCCAGATGTCAGACATGACATGACTCTGGGGCTCAACGAAGTCTTTTATGAGAAAAACACGTTTTTACATGCAGAAGCGAACTCCCATGCCCACATCAAAAGCAGTCTCATCGGCACCGATCAAATGTTGTTGATCGACGAAGGCTCACTCGTGCTGGGCACTTGGCAGGGTGTGTATTTTTGTGAGTTCGATGGCCCTCGGACCCGCCGATTAGTGGTTCGCTTGCGAGGACACTGATGGACGCATTCAAACGAGCTTATGACTATGTGAAACGCGAAGGGCGCCCCCTCGATCAAGCACGCTTGGCGTATGCGTTTGAGCAAGGATCAAAAGACGCAGTCCTTGAAGCACTGAGCCATTATCAAGAAGCCGATGGTGGCTTTAGAGGCCTTGAACCTGATTTCAGCGCGGATGCTAGCACACCCATCGATACGTGGATGGCAATCAACATCGTGCGTGAGCTTGATCTTCCAACCGATCACAACATGACGTCTCGAATCTGTGATTACCTAGAGCAAACGTCTGACCAAGACGCACAAGGGTATTATTATTTTGCGACGCTCTCGATGCAAAAAGCCGATCATGCCCCATGGTGGCACACCGAAAAAAACCGTGTCGAGGGCTTTAATCCAACCGCATCCTTGGTGGCCTTTTACCACCAACACCGCGGTGGAACACCAAAAACACACGCCATCATCCAAAAGGCCATTGAACACATCGCCACGCAAAAACAACTTGAGATGCATGAATGGCGCGCGCTGATGGAGATGGTCTTGACGCTTCCAAAAGCGACTCAACAAGACCTTCAGCCATCGCTCAAGCGGCACCTTGAGACGTTCTTACCTGAGCTTGAACGTTGGCGCGAAACATACACCGCTGGACCTGTTGAGCTGTTTTTTCATCCCCAGTGCTTAACGTGGTGTGATCGGCCACTCCCATGGCCGTCTCTCATCCAATCGGTGAAGGACAATCTTCACCCTAAGGGGTACGTGCCCATACGTTGGCAGTGGGAAGGTGCGCGCTTTGAAGAGGCACAAAGACACTGGCACAGTCTTCTAACGACACAGACTTTACTGTGGCTAAACGCATTTCAAGGTGTTTAGAAGGTTAAAAAATTAGTATCATCAGTCCCACTCTGAAAAGTTTCAAGTATAATGGGTAAGACATAAAAGAAGAGGTGACTGAATGAAAATACTTAAACGCATCGGACTAGGGTTTTTATTGGTTTTTGTCCTTTGGGCTCTTGTGGCAATACTTCCCAAACCCCAACAAGTCTCAGGGGAAAATGCCTTTCGTACACAAAACAATCTTCCCCAAATCATCGCCCATCGGGGCAGCTATCACTTGTTTCCTGAATCCACCATGGAAGCCTATTGTAACGCCTATAACATCGATCCAAACGTCGTCTTTGAAGTGGATTT
>SKJA01000128.1 GCA_007116105.1 Candidatus Izemoplasma sp. | reverse complement strand
TCCAAAACAGCATCACTCAAAAAGCCTAATCGATGCATGCCTGTGTCAACTTTTAAATGAACACGTAAGGGGTGATTTAAGTGTTTGATCGCTTCGATCATCCCTTGGTCGTAAACTGTGACCATTAGATTATGTTCAGAAACGATTGACAGTGCGCTTGGATGGGTGGGGCCCATGAGTAAAATCTCAATGTCTTCGAAATGTTCTCTAAGCTCAAGGGCTTCCTCAACTAAACTTACCGCAAAGAGTGTTACACCTTCATCATAAAGGGCACCAACCACTTCGATGGCCCCATGACCATAGGCGTCGGCCTTGACAACGGGAATGACTGTCTTTGGATGCATCCGTTGCTTGAAGTATTGGTAATTGCTAAGAATGGCTGGGAGGTGAACTTTCAAGTAGGTTGGACGGGGATCATTTAACATAGACTTTCCTCACATACGGTGACGTCATCGTGCTCAATAAGCTTCCATACGTTAAACGGAAACGAATCACATCGCCCACTTCGTAGCGTGTTTTAGTATGCGATAAGTCTAAGATGATGTGGTCGCTACTCGAGCCTAGAAGTCGAATGGAGTCATCTAAAGGCACGAGCTGATGGTAATCAACATCTTGGCGACCCAAGGCTAGGATGCCTCGCCAGTGGTAGCCAACATCTTCAATCATTGGGGTAGCGCCAAAAGCATCCATCCCGATTTGCCCTTCGGGTAAGGAGGGTTTGAACTTCAGTTCGATGAGATCTGCTTCAAGGATTACCACATCTTGATTTAGATAGTCTAAATCCTTTCCATAAGCCGTTTCCCGACCCAAAATTAAGGCTTCACCCAATCTTAGATTGTTGATTTTAGGGAAGGTTTGGGAGGTTCCTAAAAGATGTATGTGTGAAGAGTTTCCGCCTGATATGAGTTGTAGTGAACGACCCAAGAGGCACTCGATGTGATCGACGAGACGAACAAATTTTTGCAAGGTTTCTGGTGTCGGAATAACCCCGCCATAACAAGTCAGGTTTGTGGCTAAACCTATCAATACAAGGTGTTCACATGCTTGAATGCCTTTGAGAAGTGGTTCGACGTCATCTTTATAGTAATGCCCTTCTCGTAAATCACCCACATCAATCATCAGCACAATTTGATGGGTCATGTTTCTTTGTTTTGCGGCATCATTCAGAGCTTGAATGGTGGGTAACTCTGATTGAAATGAGACATCGGTGTAATCCAGTACTGCTTCGATTTCATGAAGGGAAGTCAGCCTTAAACAGACTTTAGGTCGTGTGGTTTGAAGCTTCTTTAGATTTTCTAATCTAGAGTCGGCGATGTAACTGATGTGCTCGTCATTGAGGACATCCACCAGTTCCTGAAGCGCACAGTAGCTTTTGGTCACCGCCATGATGGATAAGTTCGATTGATGACATTTCTGCTTGAGCTGTTGAACATTGTGTCGGTATTTCTCTTTGTCGATGATTAGTCTTGGATACATGTGGACACCTCACGTAACGACATTTTCAACAACGCAAGACTCACTTCTGGATACTGTAGGGATAAAACCCCAAGAGGCGCTAATAAGTAGTGTGAGTCTTTAAGAATCGTGACCTGATGAGATGGTAATAGTTTAGAAGGGCGGGTGTGAAAATAGGTCTTTAGATGATTGTGAGAATCCTCTTGATGGATTAAAGGACCACCGGTGAGGATGATGGTTTCTAAAAGGCTGCAGTCTCTACCTTCGGGAATAAATTTGTGCCCTTGTGTTGTGTAAACCCTTTGTAAATCTCCGATGTGACGATCCAATGCTTTCATAACACAGGTTCGTGTGAGTAATTCAAACAGTGTTTTATCTTCGTGGGTTTTAGGGAGATAAGGTAAGTCCTCTAACGTGGCTGTAAAGTGAGATTTGAACTCTGAAGAAGAGAGTAGTTTAGCCACTTCAAATCGATTGATGTATACGCCTAAATCTCCTTCAACCGTCCTTTTTTCAAGTGATTCGCCCTCTGCATAGCGTTTAAATGCTTCACTTGTTGGCACAATGGAATGGACGTCGGTGGTTGCTCCACCCACATCCAACGTTAACACTGGACCTAAATGTTCAAAAAGAAGCATGGTCGATTGCATGACTGCGCCAGGCGTTGGCATGATTTTACCCTTCACTAAAGTTTTAATTTTGGTCATGCCAGGGGCGTGTATGATATGCTCTTCAAAGGTTTCATAGATGAGCTTTCTTAAGGGTAAGATGTTTAAGTGATCGACTCTTGGATACACATTTTCAACGATCTTAACCCAAGGGTATTGAGAATGATTTGGGTAATGACTTTTAATGATGTTTTGATTTTCAACGTTTCCTGCATAAATGATGGGGAGGTTAAACTCTTGTTTTAGGATGGTGTCAAAATTTTGTAAAGCGACGTGCTTATCTCCGTAATCGGTGCCTCCTGCGACGATGATCATGTTTAAGTTTAAGGTGTGAAGGTGTTGGATGTGATGGTCTTCAAGCAATCCTGCATGGATGAAGTGAAGGTTGGCTCCAGCATTTAAAGCTGCTTGTTTAGCAGCTTTGACGGTCATGTCATACACCAATCCAATAACCGCGACGCGAAGGCCTCCTGCGGCAGAGCTTGAAGCGAAGAATTCTTGATAATTGAGCGTATCGGAACCTAAGGTGTGCTTCAAATCTTCGATGGCGCTTTCGAGGCCGAAACGGACATCGGAAGACACGGTGGTTTCAGCGATTCCTCTGCCCAAAAACAAGGGTGGATTAAGATTAAAAGCATTGACTATGGTTGTTGTGCTTCCAATCTCTGCCACCAAGACATCGATGTTCATTGAGTATCCTTCTTCCTTAATTCTTCAATGATGAAACTCGCGATGTGTTGACCCTTAGTCCCTCGCCCAAATCCTTGATCCATGGCGTGAGCACGTGCAATTTCTGGTGTGACTTGTGTCCCACCAGCAATGAGTATTAGTTGATCACGCACACCCTTTTCTACGGCGTAATCGTGGAGTTTTTGCATATTCTTATAGTGGATATTGTCGTGGGAAATAATGGTAGAGAGTAAAATAGCATCGGCTTTTGTCTCGATGGCAGCGTCCACAAATTTTTCAATTGGCACACTCGTCCCTAGGTAAAGGTACTGAATGCCGTACTTCTCAATGCCCCCGTGCTTAATGTCCAGCACTTCACGGAGTCCCACGCTGTGCTCATCGTTTCCGCCTGTGCCAGCTACGACACGAAGTTGGTGTTCTTTCATGTATTCATAAATACTGTCTTCATCCATGATTTTAGATTTTTCAGGGACGACGATGTCTTCGATTTTTAACGCTTCTTGTACCGTTGCTTTGAGCTGAATGCGAGTTCCTTCAGACGGGTGTAAAACTTCTTTGTGAATCACTTCGGCTTCCGATAGACCCATTTTTGCGGCATATAGCAACGCTGCTTCAACCGCAAGATCTATGCTGGTCGGAAAGAATAAATCTATCGTAATTACGCCATCTCCCAGCCATTGAACCTCTGGTTTTAACAGTCCACCG
>SKJA01000011.1 GCA_007116105.1 Candidatus Izemoplasma sp. | reverse complement strand
TCGTTCAATGAAAACGTTTTTTTCATGTTTTATCTTGCCTTTTTTTCATAGAGTGTGGTTTAATGATTGCAATCGATGAAAAAGAGTAGTACTCAACACGTTTAGGCCTAGAGAGTTCATGGGTGGTGAAAATGAACGCAAACGTATGAGGAACGTACTTTGGAGATGCATGATAAACCATGCCGTCATCCGCGTTAAGGATAGAGCGCTGGCTTAGCCAGAACTTAGGTGGTACCGCGGCTTTCAAGTCGTCCTTTTTTGATAAAGGACGACTTTTTTTATTTTTAGGAGGTTACACTATGTTATTTGATTGGAATCGCATCGAGCGTTGGGTACCGTATTTGGTACAAGGGCTCAGCATCACGCTCTCGGTCGCGTTTCTTGCTGCTTTGTTTGGGTTGATGCTCGGCATCTTGATCAACGCATTCAGTCGACGAAGGTTTTTAGGCAAACTGGCGTTTGCGTATGTGGATGTGTTTCGTGGGACACCAGTGATCTTACAACTCTCCATGGTGTACTTCGCGGTTCCGCGCTTGATGGGAACCTTTATGCAAGTGTACTTCGATCGTACGATGACGTTTATGATCACCGCGTTTACCGCCTCAGTCATCACATTTTCACTCAACTCTGCGGCATACATCTCAGAGATCATTCGCTCGGGCGTCAACAGTGTGGATACCGGGGAGATTGAAGCGGCCACAGCGTTAGGGGTCTCAAAATACCATATCTACAAAGACATCATTTTACCCATCGCCTTCAAAAATGCCTTCCCCGCGATGATGAATGAACTGATCACACTGGTCAAGGAATCCTCCATTGTCTCCATCATTGGGCTTCAAGACTTGATGCGACGACAACAAATTGTGACCTCACAAACGTTTATGTTTTTCGAACCATTGATCATTGTGGGGCTTGTCTATTATCTCGTCGTAAAAGTGATGAGTTACTCCGGACAATGGATTGAAAGAAGGTTACACCATGTTTAGCGTTCAAGGGTTAACCAAATCGTTTGGCAAAGAACAAGTCTTGGGCCCTGTAAATCATATCTTTAAAGAAGGTAAAACAACCGCCATCATTGGACCTTCAGGCAGTGGGAAATCAACGTTCTTGCGATGTCTTAACGGTTTAGAAAAAGCGACCACTGGCCTGATCACCTACAAAGACATTTTGCTTGATGACACGCATTTACACACCATCCGGCAAGAGGTTGGTATGGTGTTTCAAAACTTCAACTTGTTTTCCAACAAAACGGTGCTGGCCAATGTGGCTTACGCATTAAGAGTGGTCAAACAATGGCCCAAAGAAAAGGCGAACCAACATGCACTTGAGATGCTAGAACTGGTTGGGCTAAAAGAAAAGGCACCGGTGTATCCCAAAACACTCTCAGGCGGACAAAAACAACGGGTGGCCATTGCGCGCACCTTAGCGATGTCACCTGAGGTCTTCCTCTTTGATGAACCTACCAGTGCGCTCGATCCTGAGATGGTAGGGGAAGTGCTTGACGTCATGCGCACCATCACACAAAAAGGGTTCACCAACATCATGGTGACCCATGAAATGGGCTTTGCTCGGGAAGTTGCCGATGAAATCATATTCATGCATCAGGGTTTGATTCGGGAGGTTAACGAAACAAAAACGTTTTTCGCCTCGCCACAGACCATCGAAGCACAAGCATTTTTAGCAAAAATATTATAAAAAAAAAGGAGATTTAAAATGAAAAAAATACTGTCGATTGTTTTAGCTTTACTTTTTGTTGTCTCACTTAGCGCCTGTGCACAAGATCAAAGCGAAGTGGTGGTGGTTTTAACCTCAAGCGGATACGAACCTTATCAAATGGTCAATGAACAAGGTGAACTGATTGGATTTGATATCGATTTAATGGAAGCCATTGCTGATTATTTGGGTTGGACAATTGAATGGCGTGATGTTGATTTTGATGGCATCATCGCATCGCTTCAAGCCAATCAAGCGCCCTTAGCAATTGCGGGGATTACACCCACAGCTGAACGGGCCCAAATGGTGGACTTCTCGAACATTTATTTTAACAGTGAAGATGGTCTCTTAAACTACTTCATTTTCAACTCAAGCACCCCTATTGAAGGTTTGGAAGGTCTTGAAGGCAAAGTCATCGGGGCACAATTAGGTACCATTCAAGCAGAACTGATTACAGAGCTCGCAGAAACGTATGGTTTCACTGTCGATTTACGGAGCCAAAATGCACAGATGATTCAAGAAATCTTCAATGGCCGGATGGACGCGATGGTCACAGAGCGTCTTGTCGCTGAAACCATTGTGGCGACAAATCCTACGCTTAGTTTATCACCGGTTGGGGATGCTGAAGCGAATGAGTTTGGCAATGCCATTGCTGTAAGTAAATCGTTTGGTCAACTCGATGCCATCAACGAAGCCATCGCAGCACTTCAAGCAGATGGCACCATTGCAGCGTTAGTAGCTCAGTGGTTTGTCGAATAAATAAACGAAGCTAGAAGTCACTTTGACTTCTAGCTTTTTTTATCCTTTTATTATCTCTTTTGCTTAAATCTTTTTCATTTTTTTAACCAAATGTGTTAATATTTTACTAAGGGAGTTTTAAGGATAGGAGTGCTATGGAAAGGCGTTTTATTGCTGGAAACTATTTAGTCATGGTTTTCAGTTCAGCAATTTATGTATCAGCCATTTTTGTCACCTTAAGCTATCACTTGGAAGGTCGTTTAAACGATTCCTGGTTGGTGGCTTTAGCCGCAGGAATCACACTGAGTAATCACGTGTATTTTCTCGTTCGAAAAAACTTATTGGTTTGGTCGGGTCTTTTTTTAGCCATGCTAGGTGTTTTAAGTCTCGCTTCTTTTTATCGTGGCGGGGCTTTTTCTAATGGAGTTCTTTGGGCGATGTTGTTTCCCTTTTTCACGTTTTATTTGGTTGGTTATCGAAAGGGATTTTTCTGTAACGCCCTTTACATCGGAAGCTTGATCGTCATCACACTTTGGCAAAGCTGGACGGGGGGTTTACGGCACTCATGGGAGTTTATGTTGACCTATTTTTTCATCCTTATAACTTTATCGCTATTGACGCTAATCTACGACCGCGACAAAGCACGGCTTCTTGATCAAGTCTCACAAACCAGTGAAAAATACAGCACCCTTTTTAAACACTTGAATTACGCAGTCGTGGTGGTTTCTAAGGATTTAGACGTGCTTGAGACGAATGAGGTGTTCATCGCTTGGTTTGGCGCAGACGCACCGACCGTGATTGATTCACTCAAACAATGGTCCCATCAACAAAAGGGCTACCTTATCGAATCTGCGCTACGTGAGCGCACAGAAAAATCCGTGATCGGTGAATTTGATTTGGCAGGATCGACACGAACCCTTCGTGTCGTTGCGGCACCTATTTTTACAAAAGGTCATCTCCACACAACGGTGATGGTGACGTTTGAAGACATCACATCACAAACAAAACAATATGAAGCAACACTTGAAAAAGCGGTACACTTTGAGTCTTTAGCAAACCTTGATGCTTTGACAT
>SKJA01000076.1 GCA_007116105.1 Candidatus Izemoplasma sp. | reverse complement strand
TTTGTTTTTTAAACGCTTAGGGGTGCACGTCCTACAAGGGTTTTACCTTAACCGACCTAGTCGTTCGATGAGCCGCGTAATCTCAGAACAAAATTAAAACCGATGAACATCGGTTTTTTTTATGAAGAACCACCATGAACGATTCGGTGATAGTTGAGTAAACATTGATTTAAAGCCGTTTACTGGTGTTTTTGGCGTTCTTTGTCCACATTGATTCGTGTCTATTTAAAACACAAGTCTTGTCTCATTTTCAACGGTTATCACTATGGCCTTATCAAACAGAGTATATTTTATTTGCTTTTGGTCCTGTAAATCTACCAACTGTGAGCTGGTTAGAACAGCGCTATTTTCATGGGAAAGCCCTTCAAGCCTTGTTTTATGCCTTCATTATGATATTCTAGTCACGACCTTTGCAGAAGAAGCTTGCTTCGAAACATGACCTTGTTTTTCTCGTCTCGTGCTATGCTATAGGTACCCACAATTGCGTGAAGAGGTTGCGCCTGTATTCTTAAGTCACTACCGAACAGGACGTTTATGATGTTACGCCATTCCACTAGAAAGGGAACACGAATGAAAAAACTTTTAGAACAAAGTTTAATCGCGAACGCAGCGTCGCTTGGGTATCATTGGATTTATGACGCTGAGTATTTGGAAACCAAAGCCAAGCAGGGTTCACTGTTGTTTGGTACACCAAACCCAGAAGACTATTTGAAGGCTAAGGAAGCCTACTTTGCCTACCCTTCCGCAACACTCGGGGATGTGAGTGTGCAAGGTTCGATGATGTTGTGGCTTTACCACGGTTTACAAGAGAATCCAAGCTTGACGGTTGAAGACTATCACGAACTCTTATACGATCACTTTAAACCGGGTGGGGCGTATCAAGGGTATGTTGAAAGCTATGCCCAAAGGTGGCTAGCTCAGAAACTTGCCACTGAGAATGAACAAGCGCACTTTCCTTCACCCATCCACGACGATCATTTAGTTGGATTCATGCCCTATTTAGTGACAAAAGCGTTGGGGTTAGGACTTGATCTCGCATGGCAGTTTGCCCAAACGTTCACGCAGGACAAGCATTATTTAGCTTATTATCAAATGTTCGAGTTTTATTTTGATTTGGTGTCTTCAAAGACACACAAAGAAGCCATCAAAGAAGCGTTATCGCAGGTCCCCTCAGAACACCGCGCTGTGTTCGAAGCCGCCCTCGAAATGAAAGAGACCGAAGCGTTTGTAAGTTTGTATCACTTAAGAACCTGCGCTTATGCCCAAGCACTGCCCATCATCATCCATCTTGCGTATCACGCGACTTCTCTTGAAGAAGCGTTGGAAAAAAACATGACGATCGGTGGAAACTTGTGCGATCGCGCCACGTATCTTTGTGCTCTTTTAACCCCGGTTTTCCCGATGCCTCACGCATGGAAAGATAAAGTGCAACTTAATTTCATGAAAAAAGGACCAACGCGTTGATGTAAATCAAGCTTGGTCCTTTTTTAATCATGCAAGACAAACGGATGTTTTTCAAGGTAGCGCCGCAACATCGAGACGACAAACTCTGGGTCTACAGACACATCGAGGTATTCGCCTTGACGGTTTCTGATGTGTAAACACTTAAGGTAATGGATTTTTTTACGGTAGGTCTGTTCATAGCCAAGTTTGTATAGGTTCAATTGAAGTTTTAAACGGGTTTCATCAAGATGTAAAGAGCGTTTCACATCTGCAATGCCCAGTCCTTTGATAAAAGGAGACTGTACGACCATGTCAAAACGTCCGGCAGCGACTACCTGGCCAAACTGTTGGATGAGCACAATTTTCTCACTCTCAACCACATCAAACTGATGTTGCTTTTTCAGAGATAAGTAGGTGGCCATTTCAGGGTGTATCGTACGCTCATCGAAGCGCTCATAGCGTTCAATCATGTCGTGGAGCTGAGTGCCCTTAAGCGCTGCTTTTTCTAGAATTGTTGGGTCCACACGTTTATAGGGTCTGCCAAGCAAAGCGTCAACCAGCTGCGTCACACTGATCACGGGTTTACCATTGACCGTGTAGCGGTGATCGACGTCAGAAAACGTGACAACATAGTCTTGGATGTCATAAGTCTCAATCATTTTAAACTCCTTTGATTTTGATGGGGTGAGCGTCTTCAAAAAAGGGTCAGTTTGATTGAACCTAAATCGTTGACAACAGAGTCAAGAGTGGCTAAAATACATGTATTACTCTAAGTGATAGAGTAAAGAGGTGGATGTATGCGTAAAATCTTTACCATTCCGAACAGTTTAAGTTTATCACGTTTAGTCTTTCTACCCTTATTATATTGGTTTTTATGGCAAAATCAGACCGTTTGGTTTTTCCTATTGTTTACCGTACTTGGCTCAACCGACTTTCTTGATGGTTATCTCGCACGTCGATGGAATCAAGTCAGTCGCTTAGGAAAAAGTTTAGATACGGTCGCAGATATGTTTTTCTACATCTCCGTGGTCTACTTCTTAATGCATCTTTATCCTGAGGCCATCCAGTCAAACACACACTTACTCATTGGTGCTTTTAGTGTCTATGGTCTGAGCTTTATTGTGCCCTTCATTATGTTTCGTAAACCCTACACCTTACACACGAGAGTGTTAAGAAGCAATGCGGTGCTGGTGTATTTGATGATGATTTTGTCGTTTGTGATGAGCACTTCGTTTTTGTTGAGTGTCATTTTGGTGATCTTCATGATCGGGTTTTTAGAAGAAATCCTAATCTTTATACGGTTTGGTGCAGTTGACCAAGACACGAGTTCATTTTTTGCGATTTCGCTTGAACGGCGGCTTAAAGATTGGTTTTTAGAACATCCCATCTTTCGCGCTCGAATCAAAGACTAACGGTGGCCTAGTCACCGTTTTTTGTTCTAAAAGTGATTTATAGTCAATGATAGGCTTTGACCATGGTATACTAAAATTAGTAAAAAGTGAGGTGAATGAGATGAAAAAGCTTTTGGTTTTCTTAAGTTTAAGTGTTTTCGGTCTTAGCTTAATGGGCTGTGACTTCATCGAAGAACAGATTCAACGTGAAATTGATCGAGTTGAGTCCATTGAGTTTGTGGATTTGACTGTCGACATTCCTGCTCGCAGCATTCGCATCAACATCACCAGCAACGTGGATGAACAATTGATTGAAGCCATCACCATCAATGGTGTCCGTTATGATTTGACAGCTCAAGGTGACGATTGGTACTTATTAGAAGATCTTGAAATCGCACAAAGCTATAACATCACCAATGTGTATTACCGTTCTGGCTTTGGGCCTTTAGTGCCCTTTAACATCAACCAAAGCTTTACCCTAAGAGAAGCATTGGATAGTTTACCCAGCGACATCCTCATCCGTTTAGGTGAACAGCCACAGGTCATTCAAGGTGTCATCTTTAGCCCTTCTGAAGAAGGCCTGGTCGAGATCGATGACGACACGCTCATCATCGATGAGATCGCTGAATGGGTTTGGTTAATTCTAGAAGATGATCTCCCCATCTTTGCGGTGGTCCTTTATGAAGATCAACTCTATGTCATTTTAGTTCCTGAAGATGCCGA
>SKJA01000070.1 GCA_007116105.1 Candidatus Izemoplasma sp. | reverse complement strand
AGATGCCGTTGAGATGATCAAGCTCATGCTGGAAGACGATCGCAAGGAAGCCTTTAAACACAAACGTACGCTCATGCAGAGTTTCTGTCTGAGGATCAAATTGATGGGCTTTAAAGGTAATCTTGTGATGTCTTGGGACCAACCCCTCAACCTCACGGTCAATGCTTAAACAGCCCTCACCCCCAGGCATGTACGTTTGCCGTGTGGAGTGTGACAACACCACGGGGTTGACTAAAATGAGATCATAGAGTGTTTCATCGTGTTCATCTGCGGTGTAAATGGCCATGGCCCGAATCAAGCGATTGACTTGAGGTGCCGCGAGACCCACGCCAGGGCGAAAGTCGTACTGCTCAATCATCGCAGGGTCTTGTGAATGAATTAAAAATTGGCGCATCGCTTTTAACAGTGCGATCGTGTCGGCGTCTAAGGGGAACTTGACGGACACCGCTTTTTCTTTTAAATTGGGATGTCCTTCACGAATGACATCGTTCATCGTTAACATGCTTTCACCTCGAGTCCATTATAACAAACAATGACCAAATCGCACCGACTGAAAGACTGAAACTGTGAAAAAATAAAAATTCGGCTTAAACATTGTCACAAAATCGCATTTTTTGTATAATACCTTAGGACAAGAGAGAGGTGTATGTATGAATTCCATTAAAAAAATCGGCATTCTCACAGGCGGAGGAGATTGCAGTGGACTCAATGCTGTTATTACCGGCATTACCAAAACCGCCATCACAACGTACGGACTTGAAGTGGTCGGCTACCGCCGGGGCTATTTTGGTCTTTACCACAACGATCACCAAGTCTTAGATCTCAAAGCGATTTCGGGCACCATGCACGAAGGTGGCACCATGCTTAAATCGTCAAATAAAGATAATCTGTTCAACTTCCGGATGGTGGATGAAAACGGTCAAGTGACGTATAAAGATGTCTCCGATGTGGCGATTGAAAACATGCGTAAACTCGGGGTTGACGCGTTGGTCGTCATCGGTGGTGACGGCACGTTAACCTCCGCCCGTGACTTTGCACGCAAAGGTGTTCCTGTGGTGGGGGTTCCTAAAACCATCGACAACGATCTCCCTGCGACGGACATGACGTTTGGGTATTCAACCTCACTGGAAAACATTGTCGATGCGCTCGACAAAATTCACACCACCGCCTACTCGCATGACCGCGTGATGGTCGTTGAAGTGATGGGACGCCACACTGGTTGGCTAGCCTTAGAAGGCGGCACCGGAGGCAGTGCCGATGTTATTTTGATTCCAGAAATTCCTTACGATATTCATAAAATCGTCCAAAAAATCAACGAGCGTAAAGCGATGGGGAAAGAATTTTCCATCATTGTTGTCAGTGAAGGTGCGAAACCTGTGGGCGGCGAAATTGTGGTGCGTGAGACGGTTGAAGACTCCGCGGACAAAGTACGCTTAGGCGGGGTTGGTGACGTCGTGACACGCCAAATCGCTAAACTGTTACCCGAGACTGAAGTGCGCTACACCAACTTAGCCTACATTCAACGTGGGGGCATTGCAACGCAGTTCGACCGTAACATTGGCTTGCGGTTTGGTTACCACGCGGTGGAACTGTTAATGCGTGGCGATTCAGGCAAAATGGTGCGTTATGAAGGTCGTACCATCACCAGCATCGATTTAGAAGACGTGGTCGGTCGTGGGGCTACGGGTGAAACATCAAAAGGTGGCGCCAAACACGTCGATCCAAAGGGTCAAATCGTCACCGCCGCGAAAGCGTTAGGCATTTCATTTGGCGACTGAAACATCGTATCCGATTGATTACAACGCCTACGACACCTTAGAAATCATCGCCCTAGTAGAATTTTTAGCGGCGCTTGAAGAATACCATCAACACCCCACCCAACCCACCGCACCGCTGATTGAGCAATACCATGAATTTCGTCGCATTCTTGCGAATAAAGCGGAAGAAAAACGCATCGACGATGCGTTTTATGCACAAACAGGCATCCGTATTTTCCAGACGATGCAAACCCTTCTTGAATCACGCTAACGACGTGAACAAGCCTTTTAAAGGAGTCTATTATGCGCTTAGATGCATTTGTGTCCAAAACGCTTCACGTGACTCGAAAAGAAGCAAAACGGTTGATTGAGCACCCCGGTGTTTACGTCAATGGTCAGCGCATCACCCGCACCCAAACGCTCATTGATGAGCACCACGATGCGGTTGTGTTTCGCGATCAACCCTTGCACTATCAAGCTCAACACGATTATCTTTATCACAAACCCAAAGGGGTCGTGGTTGCCCACCGTGATGGGCAACATCCGACGATCTTTGATGATTTAAATCACACCCGCTTACCCGCCACCCTCAACGCGCTTGGTCGGTTGGATAAAGACACCACTGGACTGCTCATTTTGAGCACCGATGGTGCCTTCATTCATCAACTCATGCACGGCAAGCACACGCTGGGAAAAACGTATGATGTGACACTCAATACACCCTTCACTGAATCCGTGAAGCTGCTTGAACCGATGACGCTCATCGATGGAAAAGGCAAGCCCTACCAGGTTAAAACACCGACCCTTCATCATGTGGAGGGTGCCCAAGTTCGTCTGACGATTTATGAAGGTAAAACCCATCAAATCAAAAAGATGTTCCATGCGTTAGGGTATGAGGTTCTTGAACTCCACCGTCATGCGATTGGCTCTTTGTGCTTACCAACAACGCTCCACCCAGGGGAGTTGCGCCCTCTAAGCGAAGCAGAAAAAACACAGTTACTCCTAGAAGCCACAACCTAAGTCATCCCCGGATGACTTTTTTTTTGGCGTATAAAAAAAACGACTCACTCAGGAGCCGTTTCGTGAAGATACTGTTCAAGACAATCGACCAAGTAAAGCACATCACGCTCGCTCACTTCAGGACCAAACGACAAGCGCAGTGAGCCGTAGAGGTACTCTTTGGGCACCCGCATGGCCTTTAAAACATGCGAGGGTTCAATGTTGGACGAAGAACACGCGCTGCCTAAAGACACATAGATGCCTCGTTGATTGAGATAAAAACTTAACTGTTGCGCATCCACATCTTTAAAGCCAAGGTTTAATGTTCCAGGGATTCTGTGTTGACCCAAGGGCGTGCCGTTGATGCGATAGGCCATCGGACGGGAGTTTAAACACTGTAAAAAATAGGCTACCCGTGCTTCAATGATGGCTTCCCAAGCGTCCCGCTGAGCCTCCACCAGTTCTAAGGCTTTAAGGGTTCCTACCAAGCCGGGAAGATTTTCAGTCCCTGCGCGTAAGTCAAATTCTTGTTTCCCACCATGCATCGATTTCTCTAAGGTGTTGGCATCTTTTATATACGCTAAACCGATCCCTCGTGGCCCGTGAAACTTATGGGCACTAAAGGAGGCGAAATCGGTGTCAAGACGCGCTAAATCTACGGGTTTATGGAGAGGCACTTGAACCATGTCAAGATGCATCAACGCACCCGCTTGATGGGCCGCGTGTGTGAGAGACTCGACCGCTTGAATGACCCCGGTTTCATTGTTCGCATACAACACACTCACCAGCGCCACATCGTGTGTTTT
>SKJA01000068.1 GCA_007116105.1 Candidatus Izemoplasma sp. | reverse complement strand
TCCTCAAGTGAGCCCCCATGACGGACTATGGCGTCTTTGGCTCCCTCTAAGAGTTTGCTGCCGATGAAGTCGTTAAAACGTCCAACGACGAGACCAAAACGCAGTCCTTTTGCGGTAAGATGTCCTTCAAATTGTTTCATGTTATTCCTCCTTAAATGTTAAGATGTGTCCCATCTTATCTTTTTTTATTTTCATGTACTGATCACTACGTTCATGATGGTTGGTTTGAATCGGGACGCGTTCAACAACATCTAAACCGTACCCTTTCAAGCCGTGGATTTTGCTGGGGTTGTTGGTCATTAAGCGAATCTTACCGACGTTGAGATCTTTAAGAATCTGTGCGCCGATGCCGTAACTGCGGGCGTCTTCGGGTAACCCTAACGCGACATTGGCCTCCACTGTATCGTACCCTTCATCTTGGAGTGCGTACGCTTTGATTTTATTGATTAACCCAATCCCTCGTCCTTCTTGACGCATGTAGAGTAAAATGCCTTTACCCTCTTCCTCAATGGTCTTAAGCGCCGCTTGAAGCTGATCGCCACAGTCACACTTAAGTGACCCAAACGCATCGCCTGTGAGACACTCTGAGTGAACCCGTATGAGGGTTGGCTCTTCGGGGGTGATGTCGCCTTTGACTAAGGCCACATGATGTTCTTTGTTTAGCGTGTTTTCAAAGCCAATCATCCTAAACGTACCGTATTGGGTGGGAAGTTTGGCTTCTGCGGCTTTTGCGATAAAGTTTTCAAGTTGATTACGATACCGAATCAAGGCTTCGATGGTGATGATTTTGAGGTCGTGTTGTTTCGCAAACGACATTAAATCATCGCGTCGTGCCATCGTGCCATCCTCATTCATAATCTCACAGATGACACCCGCTGGTTTAAAGCCTGCTAAGCGCGCTAAATCCACCGCTGCCTCAGTATGACCGGCACGCTTTAAAACGCCGCCTTCACGGGCAATTAAAGGGAACACATGGCCAGGGCGTTTAAAGTGTTTTGCTGAAGCTTCATCCCGGGCCGCCAGCAAAATCGTGTCGCTTCGCTCTTTGGCTGAAATGCCGGTGGTCGCATGAATCGAATCAATCGAAACGGTGAAGGCGGTGCTGTAGTCATCGGTGTTGTTTTGGGTCATCAAGGGAATGCTTAAACGACTGGCCTTCTCCGCCTCAATCGGCAAACAAATCAACCCTCGTCCATGGGTGGCCATGAAGTTGATGACTTCTGGGGTTGCTTTTTCTGCGGGAATGACTAAATCCCCTTCGTTTTCGCGGTCTTCATCGTCCACGACGATGATCATTTTACCTTCTTTTAAGTCTTGAACGGCTTCTTCAATGGAGTGAAATTTGACGTCAATAGCCATACTGTTTTAACACCTCTTCCGTTAATGGGGTTGCTTCTTTAGAACCCAGTAATTTCTCTACATATTTTCCAATCAGATCGACTTCGATGTTGACCTCATCGCCAATCCGTTTTTGCCAAAGGGTGGTTTTGGAACTGGTCAAAGGGATCAGTGAGATGACAAAGCTATCGTGGGCGACATGCACCAAGGTAAGCGAAATCCCATCGACACCGATGCTGCCTTTTTCAATCATGTAACGTGTGAGTTTGGGCGACACTTGAATGGTCATTTTCGTTGCAATGTCTTCGGTTTCAATGTGTTTCACACGACCCACACCATCGACATGGCCACTCATCATATGACCACCTAAACGGCTGCTCAACGTTAACGCTCGCTCTAAGTTAACAGGATGACCCACCGCTAAGGATTTTAAGGTGGAACGGTTGAGCGTTTCATACATGACATCCACGCTAAAGGACTCCGTGGTTTGATGTGTGAGGGTGAGACACACCCCATTCGTCGCAATCGAATCACCGAGTTTTGTGTCTTCTAGAACGTGTTTGGCTTGGATGGTCAATCGTAAACTTTTCGGTCCTTTGCTTAAAGCTTTCACACGACCGACTTCTTCAATGATACCGGTAAACATACACTCACTCCTCTTGCCGGGTGTAGACGATAAAGACATCGTCTTCAAACCGTTGAATGGTACTTAACTTTAGTTGACGCGCATGCTCTAAAGAGGGAAATCCTGCGCCCCCAACGGCGGTTAAAGACGCCGCGCCACCGAGCACTTTAGGTCCGATGTATAGATGGTACTCATCCACCAGATTGGCTTGGAAAAACGACCATGCCAGTGCTGATCCGGCTTCCACGAGAATGTGATCAAGCCCTTGAACTGCCAGAAGCGCCAAAAGTTCCTTCACATCGATGTGGCCTTCCCGTTCAGGGACTAAGATGACTTGAACCCCCAGTGCTTGAAAAGGCGCGTAACGCGTGCTGGGGGTGTGCTCACTCACCGCTAGCAGGGTCGGTACCTCACGTGCGGTTTGGAAAAGCTTCAATGACGTGGGTAAGGTTGCGTGGGTGTCTAGAACAATGCGCGTGGGGTGATGACCGTGGTCATCCTTTAGTCTTACCGTTAAGGAAGGATCATCGTGTTGCGCGGTTTGGCGACCGATGAGAATCCCTCTAACCTGTGCACGAGTCCGATGAACCGACCCTCGTGAGGCGTCGTTGGTGATCCACTGAGATTGACCACTCGCATGGGCGATTTTCCCATCCGTAGTCATCGCCGTTTTCAACGTAACATAAGGGCGCTTGTGCGTGATGTAAGTTTTAAACACTTTATTGAGAGCCCACTGTGCTTCGTCTTCTTCGCCTAGCACCACTGTGATGCCTGCTTCACGTAATCTTTGAATGCCTTGTCCTGCGACTAAGGGGTTTGGATCAACGGATGCAACATGCACTTCTTTGATGCCCTTGTCAATGATGGCATCGGCGCATGGAGGGGTCTTCCCGTGATGTGAACACGGTTCGAGTGTGACATACATCGTGGCGCCTTGAAGATCTTCTTGCGCCCTTGCAAAGGCTTGAATCTCAGCGTGTGGTCCACCAAACACTTCATGGTAGCCCTCGCCAATCACACGACCTTCTTTGACAATGACGGCGCCCACCATAGGGTTGGGATGGACATGGCCTTGACCTTGTTGTGCCAAGGTGAGTGCTCGTTTCATATAACTTTCCATGATGTCCTCCAAATAAAAAATGGCCCTGAATGATTCAGGGCCAAACAAAAAAAGACGTAAAAAAACGTTGTCATCTTCTTCCATCCAGACTTTACGGTCGGTGTAGGAGTTTCACCTACTCATGCTTGCGCTCGCGGACTATACCGCCGGTCGGGAATTTCACCCTGCCCTGAAGATTGATTCACTTGTATGATAAGTTTAGCACAGTTTTGGTGTCTTTGCAATCATGGTGACTGTGTGATTTGATTAAACTTTTCCGCCACTTCATCGAGTGTGCCTTGGACGTAAATGTACTTCAGTCCATTCTCATTTCCAATAGCGAAATAAATGACGGTCACGTCAGCGTGACTGTGATGTGGCTTTAAATAGGCCACGGTATCTAAGTTAACATAGTAGCGTTTGTCGAGTTCATTGAATGCATTAAAAGCGACCAGCATCAGCGTTCCTCCTAATCATTTCTTTCCCAACGGTTGTGATCAAGGTAAATGAGAAT
>SKJA01000092.1 GCA_007116105.1 Candidatus Izemoplasma sp. | reverse complement strand
GTGATGGAATGGTCGGCCTTTAATATGGCTTCGTAGGTGCCTTCAAAGACCACTTCGCCACCAAATTCACCAGCTCCAGGACCGATGTCCACAATGTGATCGGCGTGCTCCATCGTTTCTTCATCGTGCTCGACCACAATCAACGTGTTGCCTAAATCTCGCATCTTGTGCAAGGTCTTGATTAAACGCATGTTGTCACGCTGATGGAGGCCAATGGAAGGTTCATCTAGCACATACAAGACGCCCGTCAGCTGAGAACCGATTTGGGTGGCTAAACGAATCCGTTGACTCTCGCCCCCCGACAATGTCGCGGCGCGGCGTGAGAGTGTTAAATAGTCTAATCCAACGTTTTTCAAAAACGACAACCGCTCGGTGAGTTCTTTGATGATCATTGCTGAAATGTTTTGTTGAGTGGGTGTGAGCGACAACGTCGCAAAAAAGTGCAACAATTCATGCACACTGTGATCGGTGAGGGTGATGATGTCCTTAGTTTGTAGTTTAACACTTAACGCTTTCGTGTTCAATTTCTTTCCCTGACAAACCTGGCAGGTGCTTTCGCTCATTAAGGATTCAATCCACTCTCGCATAAAGCGTGATGTGGTTTCGATGTAACGGCGTTCTAAATTGGTAATGACGCCCTCATAATGCGCGTTTTTCTCATGTTTGATTTGTGAAGATTTTCCTTGAAAGCGAAAATGAATGGGTTCATCGGAACCATAAAAAATGATCGCTTGTTCTGCATCGCTCAGCTGTGCAAAGGGTTTTTTTATGTCGATGCCGTAGTGCTCACAGGTGGCTTTCAGTTGCTTAAAGTGATAGGTGTCAATGTTTTGCCAGCCCTTGATGGCACCTTCTAAAATACTGAGCGTGGGGTTTGGCACCAAGAGATCGGGGTTGATTTTTTGCGTGTACCCTAGACCGTTACACTGTTCACACGCGCCAAATGGGGCGTTGAATGAAAACAGTCTAGGCTCTAACTTACCCACCGAAAAATCGCAGTGGGGACAACCATACTGTTCGCTGAACAGATGGCGCTCTTGTTGATGCACCACAACCACTTTCCCACCGCTTTTTTTACTCGCGGTCTCCAGTGAATCATACAGCCTCGAACGAATGTCTGGGCGTAGTTTCAAACGATCGATGACCACATCGATCGTATGTTTTTTGTTTTTATCTAACGTCAAAGACCCATCCAGTTCGACCATCTCGTCGTTGACGAGCACACGGAAAAACCCTTCTTTGAGCAATTGGTCAAGCAGTGGTTTGTGCGTCCCTTTCTTGCCTTCGATGACAGGGGCTAAGACCACCAACCGACTGCCCTCGTCCCACGAGAGAATTTTATCGGTCATCTCTTGAATGGTTTGAGAGGTGATCGCAACGCCATGGTTTGGACAGTACGGGGTGCCAATACGTGCATAGAGTAAACGTAAATAATCGTAGATCTCAGTGACGGTACCAACCGTTGAGCGTGGGTTTTTCGAGGTTGTTTTTTGGTCAATTGAAATCGCGGGTGAGAGCCCTTCGATCGATTCTACGTTGGGCTTTTCAAGGTTGCCTAAAAATTGGCGAGCATACGCCGATAGACTTTCAACATAACGCCGTTGGCCTTCTTTATAGATGGTGTCAAAGGCTAAGGATGTTTTCCCTGATCCAGATAAACCAGTCATGACAATGAGTTGATTTTTAGGGAGGGCGATGTCGAGATTTTTTAAATTGTTTTCTTTGGCGCCTTTAACGACAATATGTGTGATCATGCATTCAGTCCTAACTGTGTACGAAGCGTCGCTTCATCAATGATGGTGACATTGAGGGCTTGTGCTTTCGTCAATTTTGAGCCTGCGGCTTCACCTGCGACCAAAACGTCTGTTTTGGCTGAGACAGCACTTGAGACCTTCCCTCCGCGACGCTCAATTTCCGCGGCGGCTTCTTGTCGTGTCATGGTCTCAAGTGACCCTGTAAGAACAAAGATTTTTCCTTTAAAGAAGCTGTTTTCCAGTGTTACGGTTTGGTCTGTATCAAAGCGTAAGCCCAACGTTTTTAACTGTGCGATGAGAGCTTGATTGTGGGTATCTTCAAAAAACTGACGAACACTTGCTGCCATCGTTTCGCCAACGTCTTCAACTTCAATCAAGGCCTCAAAGGAAGCCTCACTCAACGCCTCAAGCGTCTTAAAGGCGGCTGCTAAACGTTTGGCACCGACTTCGCCAATGTGGCGTAACCCCAACCCAAACAACAGTCTTTCAAGCGGTTGAGATTTGCTTTTTTCAATGTTTTCAAGCACCTTATCGATGCTCTTCTCGCCAAGCCCAGGCAGTGCTTTTAAAGCCTCTTCATGGTCTTTTAGCTTATAAATATCCACCAGTGATTGGACGTATCCGGTGTCGTAAAAGAGCGCCACGTTTTTTTCACCTAAACCTTCGATGTTCATCGCTTTACGGGTGACAAAATGGCGAATTTTTTCTTTTTGTTGTGCTTCACACAACGCATTCACACAGTAATAGGCTGCGGCGTCTGGATCTTTTTTCAACGGCGCATCACACACTGGGCAGTGACGGATAAAGCGTAGTGGCTGACTCTCAGCCGGGCGCTGGTCTAGTAATGGACGAATGACTTCAGGAATGATGTCGCCCGCCTTTTTAATCAACACTGTATCGCCTAAGCGAATGTCGCGCTCTTCAATGTAAGCTTCGTTGTGTAAGGTGGCTTTCGACACCACCGTTCCCGCCACACTCACCGGAACGAGATGAGCCACCGGGGTGATTTGGCCGGTGCGTCCTACTTGAAAGGTAACCTCGGTCAAACGCGTTTGAACTTCTTCGGCTTTAAACTTATAGGCAATCGCATATTTTGGCGATTTATTCGTGAATCCTAAGGTCTCGTACAGGTGACGCTCATTGACTTTAATGACGACGCCATCAATCTCATAGGGATGTTGGTGGCGGTGTTGTTCAAAGTCTTGCACAACCTTAAGGACGTCTTGCATCGTGGGCACTGCTAAAGCCCCATCTTCAACCTTGAACCCAAGTGTTTTGAGTTTTTCAAGCGTCTGCATGTGCGTCAGGTCTGGCCAAAAAGTGTTGTCTGCCAAGCCGTAGATAAACCAGGCTAGGTTACGCTCTTTCACCACCGTTGCGTCCAGTTGACGCATGGTCCCCGCGGCAGCATTGCGTGGGTTTTTAAACAACTCTTCGCCGGCCTCTTGGCGTTTCGCATTCAGGTTTAAAAAAGCTTCTTTCGGCATAAACACTTCCCCGCGGACTTCAAGATCAACCGCCGTTTGAAGGCTGTGAGGGACGTGTTTGAGTGTTTTTAGATTGTGGGTGATGTCTTCTCCTGTGACCCCATCCCCTCGCGTTGCACCGTAGCGCAGGTGACCTTGTTCATACACCACCGTCGCTGCTAGACCATCCACCTTAGGTTCAACCACATAGGTGACCGAAGGGGTGATGGCGCGGACGCGTTGATCAAAGGCGATTAAATCTTCTTCGCTAAAAGCGTTGCTTAAAGAACGCATCGGATGCGCATGGGTGATTTTTTGGAAGGGTGTTTGCGCCGGCACACGATAGCCCACCGTTTGGGTGGGTG
>SKJA01000083.1 GCA_007116105.1 Candidatus Izemoplasma sp. | reverse complement strand
TGCGTTTGTGCTTGTGGGGGATGGTCGTCAACGTCACGCACTTGAAACGTTGATGAAGACCCTCGATGTGTCAGAGATGTTTACCTTTTTAGGCCGTAAACCTTCCAAAGACATTGCGCAACTTCTAGCGCAAGCCGATGTTGCCTTTTTGAGTTTTAAAGATACCCCACTCTTTCAAAAAACCATTCCTGCCAAACTACAAACCTACCTCGCCTGTGGCAAACCGATGCTTGCGGTTGCGGCAGGTGAAACCCAGCGTATCATCGAAGAAGCTCAAGCAGGCATCTGTGTGCCACCTGGTGATGATGACGCGCTCGTGAAGGCGTTGCTCACACTCAAAACCACCGATGACGCGCAGCGTCAAGCGTGGTCAGCGCAGGCGCTACGTTACGCCCAAACCCATTTCGATAAAACACAACTCATGGATCAGTTTGATGTGATCGTAAAGGAGCTTGACAATGTTTAAAGATAAAGTCTTATTAGTCACCGGGGGCACCGGCTCGTTTGGACACGCGGTGGTCGAACGCTTTTTAACCTCTGACATTCAAGAAATTCGTGTCTTTTCCCGCGATGAACTTAAACAAGAAGCGATGCGTAAACACTTTAAAAGCGACAAACTCTCCTTTTATCTAGGCGATGTGCGTGACGCAGCGTCCTTAGAGGGAGCGTTTCGTGGCGTCGATTACGTCTTTCATGCGGCCGCCCTTAAACAGGTGCCTTCGTGTGAGTTTTATCCGATGGAAGCGGTAAAAACCAACATCCTCGGCAGCGACAACGTCATCAGCGCCTGTGTTAAACACAGCGTAAAAAAAGCCATCTTTTTATCGACCGATAAAGCGGCCTATCCCATCAACGCGATGGGCATGTCCAAAGCGTTGATGGAAAAGAACGTCATCGCTCGTAGCCGTCAGTTGATTGAAGGAGACACGACGTTGTGTTTGACGCGCTATGGCAATGTCATGGCCTCACGTGGTTCGGTCATTCCCCTCTTTTTAAACCAAATTGAACAACAACAACCACTCACCATCACCAACCCCGAGATGACCCGTTTCATGATGACCTTAGACGATGCGGTGGATTTGGTGTTGTATGCGTTTGAACACGGGCAACAAGGCGACTTGTTTGTTCAAAAAGCCCCAGCCGCCACGTTAGACGTGTTGGCTCAAGCGATGCTTGAACTCACCCAAAGCCCCCTTAAGCCAAGTTACATTGGCACCCGTCACGGGGAAAAACTTTATGAAGTCTTAGTCACAGAAGAAGAAATGATGAAAGCAGAAGAACTGCCAGGCTTTTACCGTATTCCTTCCGATAATCGGAGTTTAAATTACGATAAATACATCGAACAAGGCAACATTCGCCTCACATCACTCGAAGCGTATCATTCACACAACACCGCACGCTTAGATGTTGAAGGGATGAAAGAACTGCTTAAAAAACTTAAGTATTTTGCTTAAAGGGGTGACCAGATGAAGATTTTAATCACCGGTGCAAACGGGTTCATCGGCAGAAACGTCGTTGAAACACTCCGTGTCACCACCACGCACACCTTAATGTTAGTGGATAAAGATACGCTGCCAGAGACTTTGGCGGCTTTTATTAAAGACGCGGACTTCATATTACATTTTGCGGGCGTCAACCGACCTCAACTGCTTGAAGAATTTCAAACAGGCAACGTCGATTTTACGGAGACACTCTTAGCCCAGTGCCAACAACAACGCCGGCCCATCCCCGTGGTGTTTGCGTCTTCCATCCAAGCAGAACAAGACAACCCCTATGCTCTGTCAAAACGTGAAGCTGAGGCGCGACTACGCGCCTATGCTACCCAAACAGGGTCCAAGGTATACATCTACCGCTTCCCCAATGTCTTTGGAAAGTGGTCAAGGCCCAACTATAACAGCGCGGTCGCAACCTTTTGTCACAACATCGCACGCAACCTTCCCATCACCGTGCACGATCCAAGCGTGGTCTTAACGCTGGTGTATGTGGACGATGTGGTTTTAGAAATCATGCGGGCCATCCACCATCAAGCGACACCCGATGGTGCGTTTTACCGCGTACCCATCACGTATGAGCGACGCTTAGATGAGATTGTGGGTTTAATCACGTCCTTTAAAGACAGTCGTCACACGCGCATGGTGCCGGATATGGCCGACCCGTTCACCAAAAAACTTTACAGCACCTACACCAGTTTTATCCCTTTAGAGGGGTTAAATTACGACTTGGTGAAGCATGAAGACGCCCGTGGGTCTTTCACTGAGTTTGTGAAGTCGATGAGTGGTGGACAGGTGTCTGTGAACATCTCAAAACCGGGCGTCACGAAAGGCGATCACTGGCACCACACGAAAAACGAAAAGTTTTTTGTGGTGCAAGGCGAAGGCATCATTCGCTTTCGACCCGTGGGCAGTGACGACATCATCGAGTACTCAGTCAGCGGCACACACCACCAGGTGATTGAGATTCCTGTGGGCAGCACGCACAACATTGAAAACTGTGGCACCACCGATTTAATCACCTTGATGTGGGTTAATGAACCGTTTGATCCCGACCATCCTGACACCATCCCTTTGGAGGTATAAACGATGAAGCGATTAAAAGTGATGACCGTCGTCGGCACACGACCTGAAATCATCCGTCTATCCGCCGTCATTGGCGCACTCGAAGCCTCAGAGGCTATCGAGCATGTGCTTGTTCACACTGGACAAAACTATGATTATGAGCTCAATGAGATTTTCTTTAAGGACCTAAATCTAAGAAAACCGGATGTCTTCTTAAATGCGGCGTCCAAGACCGCGATGGGCACCATCGGCACCATGTTTCAAGCGCTTGAACCCGTCTTAGACGACCATCAGCCTGAAGCGTTTTTAGTGCTTGGTGACACCAATAGTGCACTCTGTGCCCTTGCGGCCAAACGCCGTCACATTCCAATCTTTCATATGGAAGCGGGCAATCGTTGTTTTGATGCACGGGTGCCAGAAGAGACCAACCGTAAAATTGTCGATCACACTGCGGATGTCAATTTAACCTACAGTGACATTGCTCGGGAGTATCTCTTAAGAGAAGGCTTACCTGCCGATCGCATCATCAAAACCGGCAGCCCGATGTTTGAAGTGTTGCACACCCACCGTGACGCGATTGACGCGTCAAAGGTGTTAGAGCGTTTAAACCTTCAAGAAGGTCACTATTTTGTTGTCTCAATGCACCGGGAAGAAAACGTCGATCACCCTGGGCGTTTAACATCTCTTGTGGAGGGGCTTAATGCGGTCGCAGAAACGTACCAGTTGCCCATCATCATCAGCACGCATCCACGCACCCAAAAACAACTCACCCGTCATCAATTGACCTTACACCCACTCATTCAAACGCTTAAACCGCTGGGCTTCATCGAGTATGTGAAGCTTCAAAAACACGCTAAAGCCGTGCTTTCTGACAGCGGCACGATCAGTGAAGAAGCGTCAATTTTAGGCTTTAAAGCACTCAACATCCGTGAAGCCCACGAACGTCCAGAAGCAATGGAAGAAGCGGTGGTGATGATGGTGGGCGCCTCGAAAGAGCGTCTCTTACAAGGGTTAAGCATCCTAGAAACCCAAAC
>SKJA01000004.1 GCA_007116105.1 Candidatus Izemoplasma sp. | reverse complement strand
GCGCTTTAAGCATATTCACGCCAATTCTTTAGGAGGTTCCCATGATTCACGTGCAACAGTTCACCAAACGTTATGGCACGTTTGAAGCCGTTAAAAACATCAGCTTCAGTGTCAAAGAAGGTGCCTTTTTTGCTTTGTTAGGGCCCAATGGTGCAGGCAAATCCACCACCATTGAAACGCTTGCCACCCTCAAAAGCAAACAAGCCGGCTCCCTTCACATCAATGGTTACGAAATCGGTCAAGACGATGAAGCCATCCGTCAATCGATCGGTCTTGTCTTTCAGTATTCAGTCCTTGACAAAGAACTCACAGGCCGCGAGAACTTACATTTAAGAGGCCGTTTTTATGGGCTAGACAAAGACACCCTCACCGCAAAAATCCAAGAGCTTGAAACGATTCTGGGCCTCACGCCCTTTGTCGATCAACGCGTCAAAACACTCTCGGGTGGCCAACGCCGTAAACTCGACATTGCCCGCGCCCTCATCCACAGTCCAAAACTGTTGATGCTCGATGAGCCCACCACCGGACTGGATCCTAAAAGTCGTCAAGATTTATGGCACTTAATCTTGACGCTCAAAGAAGCCACCAACATGACGCTTCTGTTAACCACCCACTACATGGAAGAAGCGGCCTCAGCCGATCATGTCATCATCTTGCATCAAGGCAAGATTGTCGCGGAAGACACCGCCGATCAACTCCGACTCACCTATGCCAAAGACACCCTCAAACTCTACCCTAAAGACGGCTGCGAAGCCGCCTTAAATGAGGCTGGCGTGGTGTTTGTGAAACAAAACGACACCCTTAATGTGGCGGTGAAGGATGCTTTTGAAGGGCATGCTTTGGTCAGTCAGTTTAAAGCGCATCTGGTGTCGTTTGAAATGCATAAAGCCTCACTCGATGATGTGTTCTTAAATCTCACCGGTGAAGTGTTCCAAGGAGGTCACCATGGTTAATTTAGCGTGGCGTCACATGAAAGTGTATTTTCGCGATCCGTGGGCGGTGTTCTTTTCGTTTTTATCTACGGTCATCATTTTAGTGTTGTTTGTGGTCTTCTTAAATGAAAACCAACAACAAGCCCTTCCTGAGGGGTTACGTGGCACCAACGAAGGCGCGTATTTAGTCTACAGTTGGATCTTAAGTGGGGTCTTACTCGTAGGGATGGTCACGACGCCTCTGGGCGTCTTAGGCATGATGGTGAGTGACCTTGAAAGCAAAGCCATTCATGATTTTTATGTCGCACCACTGAAACGTCGCACGGTCGTGTTTTCTTATCTCATCGCGGCCTTGACGGTGACGTTGATGTTTGGGTTTGTGAACTTAGGGGTGGGCCTGGCAATTCTTTATTTTGTCAGTGGTTACACCTTGCCTCTTTCCAGTCTTGGACTGGTGGTGGTGTTGATGATCGTCACGGCGTTTTTGTTCAGTAGTCTTTTTTACTATCTTGTCAGCTTCATCAAAACAAACTCAGCCCATGGCGCCATGTCGACGTTGACCGGCACCTTAATCGGCTTTTTCGCAGGGATTTATGTGCCTGTGGGCGTCTTTGGAAGAGGACTCAATACCTTTTTAGGCAGTCTCCCTTTCATGCAAGGCGCGGCGTTGATGCGCAACCTTTACATGGACGATGCGATCCGGGTGGTGTTTGGTCAAGCGCTCAGTCAAGCCGATCAATACCGCCGTGTGTTCGGCTTACAGATCGTCTGGGGGAACGTGGGGTTTTCGAACACCACGGTCTGGCTTTTATTGTTGGCTTGGACGCTGGTTTTTCTAAGCCTATCGTTGGTCAAAATCACTAAGTTCAAGCTATAATAGAGCCACTAACATTTGAGGTGAAACCAATGAAACTAGACAAAGTTGAATACATTTCCACCAAAAAAGGCGACAAAGGCCAAAGTAAAAACTATTCTTCCGAAGCCTTCGATAAAGACGATGTGCTTTTTGAAACCTTGGGCACCAACGATGAGCTCTCAGCCTTCTTAGGGCTGGCCTATCATTACACCCAGTGTGAAAACATTAAAATGATTCAACGCACCTTACAAGACATCAATTCGCTGATTGCGACCAACCGGAGTGTCCATGAAGAGCGTTATGAGAGTCTTCGTCAAATCACTGCGGACGATGTGGCTTTTTTAGAAAAAGAAACACAAAAGTACCTCGACCTCAAACCACTCGAGCCACGCTTTGTGCTGCCAGGCAGTGACACCACCAAACCCAACGCCTATTTTGATGTGGCCCGTGTCGTGGCCCGTCGTGCAGAGCGCCAATTGGTCCGTTTCATCAAAGCCAACTTACGGCTTGATTTAGACATCGCCTTGATGTACATGAACCGCTTAAGTGATCTGTTGTTTGTCTTAGCACGCAACCATCCATCACCCAAGATTTAAGGAGTCTTTTTATGGCAAAAATCGGCATCATCACAGATTCTTTTTCGTGTTTGGATTACCTTGTTTACCCCTATCCAATCACGATTTTACGCGCGAGTCTTTTGATTGAAGACCGCGTGTTTCTTGATCATGTCGACGTCACCCCACAAGACTTTTACACTTATCTTAAAAAACATCCTGGGACCTACCCCACCACCAAACAACCCAGCTATCAAAGCATTGTTGAAGCGTTGGAACAGTTTTTAGAACGCGACTTTGACACCGTCTTCATCATCACCCTCTCAGCCCGTTTTTCACAGTTTCATGCGAACGCCCTGTTGGCTGCGAATGGGTTTAAAGACAGTTTAAATGTGATTGTCTTTGACTCGAGCACACTGGGGTATCCACAAGCCAAACTGGCGCTCTCTGCGGCCCACATGGTTTCGCTGGGTAAAAACGCCTCCGCCATTTATCAAGCGCTTGAAACGATGCGCAACCACCAACAGTTCGCCTTTGCGGTGGAGACCATTTCATTTTTAAAACAACATGGTCGCTTAGGCATGGTCAAAGGTGCCCTAGGCAACCTGTTAAAAGTCAAACCGTTGATGTTGATCGACCAACACGGTGACATGGTGGTCTTTGATAAAGTGAGAACTTTCAACCGCGCGGTCGATCGCTTAATCGAACACTATCTAGAAGCCGTCGGATCACGCACGGTCGAACCGTTCATCATGCATGCGAACAACCATGCGATGGCAGATTACATCGAAGCGCGCTTAAAAGCCGCGGACCCCACTCTAAAAAAACTGTTCATCACCCCCATTAATCCCGCCTTAGCCGCCCACGTTGGCCCAGGTGCGGTGGCGCTGGGGTTCTTGGATTATCCGAAGGATCTGTATTGATGCGGCTCTTTAAAGTTGAGCTGGTTGTGATGCCCCTTTTTGTGTTGGTGCTGGTGTTGAGTTACCTGCAGTGGTGGTCGTTGTCGCTTGGCTTAGGGATTGTGTTGTTGGTGTTGATGATGATGAGTACCTTAAGATTTGTGGCGTATCTCAAACTGTTCACCCAGGCACCGCTAAAAAAAAGACTGAAGCTTATGGTCTTAAGCGTCAGTCTTGGGTATGCTTTATTGCTTTATGTAGGGTTTGTGTTACTCTATCAAGTGATGCTCACACTCATCCTCGGATGAGTGTTTTTTTTAGGCTTTTAAAAAGAGGGATTCAAAGAACTTCAAGTAATGAGCGAGCTCATCGCCTAAGAGGGTGAGTGCGTC
>SKJA01000051.1 GCA_007116105.1 Candidatus Izemoplasma sp. | reverse complement strand
TACCCCAAAGCCATCTCAAAATCAGGACTCAATCACCGCTTCCGTCAACTCGACCAGTTGGCACTGCAAGCGATGGAGGTATATCATGATCAAAGGCATCGGCATTGATTTGGTCGAACTCAACCGGTTTGATGACAAACTTTATGATGCGTTCATCGATCGTATCCTTTCAAGCGAAGAACGGGCCGTTTTTGACGCGTTTAAAGACACCACGCGTCAAAAAACCTACTTAGCCAGTCGCTTTGCGGTTAAAGAAGCGTACACGAAAGCGGTTCAACACTTTAACACACCCCTAAATTTTAACGAGGTCAGCGTCTTAAACGATGCGCACGGTGCGCCCTACATTAAAAGTCCGTACCAACCGCAGAACACGCTTTGGGTCAGCTTATCCCATACGCACACCCATGTGGTGGCGGTGGTGGTGTTGGGCGATGCGTAAAGGTTGGTGGGTGTTTGGTGTGTTGCTTGTCGTGTTGCTCAGTGGGTGTGGCCAAAGTCGATTTGGAGACTATGGGTATGACGATTTTCCGTGGGTCGAAGACTGGGAAGCACTGGGGACCCTTGGGTTTGAAGAAGGGTATACTTTGGTCTATCATTACAACCGCGACTCGCTTGGCAACGATTGTCCTGGGTGTGTGCTGATCAACGAACGTTTGTTTGCGTTTGGTCAACACAACACATTCAACATAACACTCCATCTAGTCAACGAACGCACCGCTTTAGGACAACGTCCCTTACTCCTTAGACAACAACCTTCTGTGTTCTTTATGGTCGAGGGTGAGATTGGCTACCGCGTTGTGGGCGCAGGGCCCATAGTAGAGTTTTTAGATTCACTTGAAAGTGGTCGTTTTGATTGGTCTTTGTTGCCATAAAAAAAAGACGTTAAACGTCTTTTTTAAAGCGCTCGATCAGTTCAAGCACTTTGTGTTTAATCAACTCTCGTGTGACGATAAAATCGTCGATGGGGCCACCACTAGGATCGTCTAAACCCCAGTCTTCACGGTGCTTGGTTGGAATGTAAGGACACTCTACGTTACACCCCATGGTGATCAGCACATCGAGTTCGCTGGGAATGTCCTCTAATTTTTTAGGGTATTGATCTTGGATGTCAACCCCATCTAAACGCATGGCTTCGACCGCTAAAGGTTTGACTGCGGGATAATCTTCGGTGCCTGCAGAATAAGCTTCAAATCCAAACTCTTGGCCAAGGGCTTTCAAATAACCTTCAGCCATCTGTGAACGACAGCTGTTGTGAACACAGACAAACGCTACTTTCATGATAAATCACCTCAGCTATAGTATAATCGAATTGAAGCCCCTTGTGTCATGGCTTAACCAAACTTAACAAAGGTGAGGATTTTATGGTAAAAAACAAAAAAGCAAAAAAACAGCCCATCTTCTTATACGCTTTAGCAGGCGTGTTTGTCTTATTGATTGTCAGTCTCACGGTGTTTAATTTACTTAACCCGACGCTCAGTTACAACGATGACCGTTTGACCCATGTGACTTCATGGAACACGTTTTTAAGTGAGCAAGCACCAGAAGATGAACCGTTTTTAGTGTATATGTATTTGGAAACGTGTGGCGCGTGTCAGGAAATCCAGCAGGAAATTCTCTCATTTGCACTTGATCACAAAGACAGCATCCCGTTCTTTCTTGCGGATGCGAACGCACCGCTTTTGAGAGCGTCCGCAAACAACCGTCCCGGATCAGCCACCGCAGTACCAACGTTGGTCTTGATGGAGAATGGTGTGGTCTTACAAGAAGCCACCGGCATCACTCCTGTGCGCAATTTACTGAATCAACTACGAGACAACTAAGCCTTCTTCGGAGGGTTTTTTTAGGAGGATACACAGATGAATGAAACAATCACACTCGCATTAGCACGCAACTTAAAACTCTCTAAAGAGAAAGTAGAGACTGTTTTAAGCTTACTCGAAGACAACACGGTTCCCTTTATTGCTCGGTACCGTAAAGAAATGACGGGCGGTCTTGATGAAACGCAGATTCGCGAAATTTCAACCGTCTATGAAGCCACAAAAAAACTGGCGGAACGCAAAGACGATGTGATTCGTCTGATCGATGAAAAAGGCTTGTTAACCGAAGATTTAAAAGCCGCAATTTTAGCGGCTGAAAAGCTTGTGGATGTGGAAGATCTTTACCGTCCTTACAAGGAGAAAAAGAAAACCAAAGCTTCCATTGCGATTGCCAAAGGGTTAGAACCTTTAGCCGATTTTTTGATGCAAGCGACCATGGAAGACCCCTTAGTGAACGCTCAAGCGTTTTTAACAGAAGAGGTCCTTACGGCCGAAGAGGCGCTTGAGGGAGCGATGCACATCCTATCGGAAAGAATCAGTGATGAAGCCGTTTACCGGCAATACATTCGTCAATACACCAAGCAACATGGAGAAATTCAAACGTCCATCAAAAAAGATGCGAGCGATGAAAAAGAAGTGTATCGCGATTATTATGACTACACTGAACCACTTAAGCGCTTAAAACTCTTCCGTGTCTTGGCATTGAACCGCGGGGAAAAAGAAAAAGTCTTAACCGTTAAACTCGTGGTGGATGAAGAAGCGATTCACGGGTATTTGCATAAACACGTCATTCAACAAAAGCAAGGGCCGGCGGTTCCGTACTTGAGCGCAGCCTATGAAGATGCGTATAAACGTTTAATCAAACCTTCCATTGAACGCGACATCCGGAGTGAGTTTACCGCCTTAGCAGAAGAACAAGCGATTCATATCTTCGGCGAAAACCTCTACAGCCTTTTGTTGCAACCACCGATGAAGCATAAAACGGTCTTAGGCATCGACCCAGCCTTCCGTACCGGTTGTAAAATGGCCGTCGTGGATGCGTTTGGCAATCTTCTAGACAAAGATGTCATGTATCCACACGAAATGCGCTTAGGCAGTGAAGTGGACCCTAAAAAACGGGCAGACGCTGAGCGTAAAATGTTGCATTTACTCCAAAAACACCATGTCGACATCATTGCGATTGGCAACGGGACAGCCTCCCGTGAAACGGAACAGTTTGTGGTGGAGACCATAAAAAATTCTAAACAACCCGTGTTTTACACCATCGTCAATGAAGCTGGGGCGAGTGTTTACAGTGCCTCTCCTTTAGCCAAATCGGAGTTTCCGGAACTGTCCGTTGAAGAGCGTAGCGCCATCAGCATCGCTCGACGTCTACAAGATCCTTTAAGTGAACTGGTTAAGATTGATCCTCAATCCATTGGGGTTGGCCAGTATCAACACGATGTCACGCAAACCAAATTGGCTACTTCGCTACAAGGCGTTGTGGAAACCGCAGTTAACCAAGTGGGCGTCAACGTGAACACCGCCTCAGCACCCCTGCTTGAATATGTCGCAGGGTTGTCAAAAAAAGTGGCTCAAAACATTGTACAGACACGTCAACACAAAGGCGCCTATAAAAACCGCAAAGAACTCTTAGAAGTTCCGAGCCTTGGCGCTAAAACGTACGAACAGGCGATTGGATTTTTAAGAATTTTAGAAGGGGAGAACCCGCTAGACAAAACGGCCATTCACCCGGAAAGTTATGCCCTGACGTATAAAATCTTAAAGGCACTAAACGTCACCTTAGAGGATGTGGGTTCTGACGCCTTGCGAGTGAAAGT
>SKJA01000123.1 GCA_007116105.1 Candidatus Izemoplasma sp. | reverse complement strand
GCACGCTTCAAACACTCACCCTCTTCGACACCTTAGAACCCATCCCGACATTGAAAGAGGTGTTGGCGTTGGTCAATGGTGTGGTTCCTTTGTTGGTTGAAATCAAAACCGATGGGGACATCAAAGTCGTATCCAAAAGCGTGGCTGAAGTGTTGGATGACTACACCGGAGACTTTGCGATTCAATCGTTTCATCCAGGAGCACTGACCTGGTTTAAGACGTGGCGCTCGCACATCACCCGAGGCCAACTAGCGGAATACTTCATTGAAGAAGAAACGATGGCTTGGTGGAAGAAGAAGCTGCTTAAACGCTTTGCGTTTAACGTTCAAACACAACCAGACTTCATCAATTATGCACTCAGAGACTTACCCAATCGCTTTGTCGACAAACAAAAAAAGCAAGGGCGCTTGACCCTTGCTTATACGATTACCTCAGAAGAAGCCCTTCACGACGCTTTAAAACTCGTCGATAATGTGGTGTTTGAAGGATTTGAACGTTAGTCCATATCCACATCAAAGTTTTCTAAAATGGATTTTTTTACCGCAATCGCATCGCCGTGTTTTACAAACGACATCGTCACAAACGACAGTCCTGCGAACACCGCTGCGTAAGGGAACAAAATGGTGCGTCCAAATTGGTCCATCAAGAAGCCACTCACCACAGGCGTGAAAATTTGCGCAGCCATCGAAAAGGTATAATAATACCCTGTGTATTTTCCGACATCGGAACCTTTTGCCAGTTCGACCACCATCGGGAAAGAGTTGACGTTGATCGTCGCCCAAGAAATCCCGGTGAGTGCAAAAATCACATAAATCAACGGACTTGGGCCACTAAAGAACGTGATTGACGCAAACGAAAACGTCAACATCACAATGCCAACCAAGACCGTTTTTTTACGCCCCACTTTGGTCGCGATGATGCCGATGGGGACAAACGCCACCAACGCCGCTCCTTGAGCGACCAGCAGCGGAATCGTAAAGCCAATGTTGAGAACTTTAGGCGCATAATCGGCCAGTTTGGTCGTGACAGCGTTGTAGCCAAAAAACCACAAGAAGATCGACGCGAGAATCAAGATAAGCGCGATTTTCTTTTCTTTTGAAAGCCCCTTAGATTCGCCCTCAACATCGTCTTCTTCGACAATGCCAAGCTTGACTTCTAAGTCTTCACGTTCTTTCACAAGCACGTTTTCTTTGACTTTCCATAAGAAGAATCCGAGGATTGCCAACATCATCACCCCAATGGTGATAAAGGCTGGGGTATAGTCAACATACGAAAGTTGTGCTAAGCCGAACACGGTTAAGACCACAATCGCGGTGATGCCCCCAAATGTCCCCAAAAGATTGATGATGGCGTTTGCCTTTGAGCGCAAGGGTTTAATCGTCACATCAGGCATCAAGGCGACCGCCGGAGATCTAAAGAAGCTCATTGCAATCAAGGCCACAAACAAGACGCCTAAGAAGGCGATAAATGACCCATAATTCGTCTGCGTCAGCTCAAATGCTTTCAGGTTGAGGTACCGAAAACTACCCTCACGCAACATCTCAAGATCGTCGGTGGACAACGACGCTCTTAACGTATTTCCATCGTACAAGTAAGGAAGAAAAAATGGCTCAACTTGCGTTTGAAAAGCCGCGACCGCTTCGGTCCCTGAAGCGGTACGTTCCGCACGCATTTCTAAGAAATAGGTTTCCCAAACCGCAGGGTTCTGATCGTCGCGAATCTCTAAGAGTTGGTCATAAAAGACCTGCGCATCGGTTTCTTGAAGCAACCGCTCTTGCTGTGCCCGTGCTGGCAAAGCCAGCACCATAAACGCCATGGCACCGACCAAAGTTCCAACCACAATATAAGGCGTCCGTCGCCCAAACCGAGTCTTCGTTTTATCGGACAAATACCCAAACAGCGGCAACAACATTAAGGCCAAAATGTTATCGAGGGCCATGACCACACCCGACAGTGTTTGATTGAGCCCATACGTATCGATTAAAATCTTGGCAATGATGTTGTCGTACGTTTGCCAAAAAATGGTGATGATAAAAAACGCTAAACCGACATACATGACTTTTTTGGTTTCTAGTTTCATACGAACCTCTCTTCTGTGTCTTATGGCTACTATTATAGCTCAAGCCACAAAAAAAACATGTTTTTTTTGTAAATTAAGAAAGGGCTTCCATAAAAAAAGCCCCTCATTCAAGCGTAAATTGCTTGTCAGTGTTTTTCATCGGTGCTATACTTGTGACAACTTATCACTAAAAGAGGCCAGCGTATGCGTAACGTCATGGTTACTAAGCACGTCCATCACCACCATCATTAAATCGGGTTTGCCAGAGGCAAGCCTTTATCTGATGGATGAATGGACTTGACTCTTTGACGCGTGATGAATGCCGAAGACTCAGTCTTTGGCATTTTTTAATTTTAGGAAAGAAGTGAACACGATGAAAACATGGCTTGATCAACAAAAAGAACAATCTGAAGCAATGCTGACGCTGTTGACGTTTGCCCAACAAGAAGCCTATACCTTAATCGATCCTCCTTACTTTGTCTATTACGATCAATTCCGCGAACAAAATGAGCATTACGACCCTAAGCGCTCCATCAAGATGACAAACCCTTTAGGGCATGTCCTCGTGTTAAGACCAGACCTCACCACCTCGGTGATGGAACGTCTTCGCTGGCATAAAACCGACGGTGCTCTAAAACTGTGCTATTACGCCTCGACCTTCGCTCAAGGAAAAGAACGACTCGAAGTGCGAAAAGAGTTTGGTCTAGAATACTTCAATGCCCCTCACATCGAAGGCGAAATCACCATTCTAAAGACGCTTGAATCGTTGATGCAAGCACTCCATATGGAGGTGACCCTCGAAGTGGGTCATGCCGGATTCATGAAAAAGTTATGGACGCTTTTAGCGCTCAACAAAGCGCAAACAAAAACCTTAAGAACGTTGATTAAACACAAACAAAGCGATCGCTTAGCAGCGTTCGCACAGACCTTAAACACGCACCAACACCAACCCTTAATCGAGGCCTTATTGACGCTTGAGGGCTCTACCGAAAAGGTCAGAGCAACCCTTCAAAGTCTTGGTTATGAGACCCTTTTCGAGACAGAACTTAAGGCGGTCGAAGCGCTTGAAGCTTCCACCAATCTCCCATTCATCTTGGATTTCTCACTTCTAAGTGACCTCGAATACTATGCAGGCATCATGTTTAAAGCGTATCGCCAAGAGGATGCTCGTCCACTGATTCGGGGTGGCCGTTACCAGGTTGAACTTCTTGAAGGTCAAGCCGTAGGGTTTTCTTTCTCAATGGCGCATTTATTAGGAGGTGAGGACGATGTCTAAACTTATCATTGCCCTACCTAAAGGCAGAATGGGCAGCGACACATGGCGGTTGTTGCAAGCCAATCAAACAGAAGAAACCCCCTTTGATGAGCGTGTGCTGGTGGTGGACGATCCAAACCGTCCCCTCCAATATTTATGGGTGAAACCAAGCGATGTCATCACCTATGTTACTGAAGGTGTCGCCGATTGTGGGATTGTTGGAGAAGACGTCTTAGAAGAACAAACCCCTGAGGTTTACCGTTTATTGGCGTTGCCTTTTGGCCAGTGTTCTTTAGCCGTCGCAGGGTATCCAAACACCGATTTATACCCTCAAACACCGCTTCG
>SKJA01000067.1 GCA_007116105.1 Candidatus Izemoplasma sp. | reverse complement strand
TTTTCACCACGCAACGCACCGTTGTACTCGGTGAAGATTTGTGAGAAGCTTAAGCCCTCACCATTGTCATGAGCGTCAAGAATCTCAGCTTTTAACGCCAAGACAAGCGCTTCATGTTCACTACGCTGTGCCGGAGTCAGTGACTCTAAGAACGCGTCGTAATTGTCAAGCGCAAAATCTTCATCGACGTCGACGAAAATCAAGAGTTGACGGACATCTAAACTGAAATAGTTTTCAACTTGATGGGTAATTTGCGGCGCAATCAGCGCAAAATCTTTTTGATCAATCAACCATTTTGGACGTAAGCGCGAGAGCACAAGACTGTTTAAGAACTCTGTCTCTGAACTCACACCAAACCCAAAGAGCAAGAACTCCTCCCAACTCATAAACTGAGGTGAGAAGCCAAACTGTGCGTAAAGCCCATTGTTAAACGCGGCTTTTTCTGCACGCACTTGATTGCGTAACAAACGCATCTCTTCAGAATTGTTGCGCCAAACATCAAAGTTAGAGCCAAACATCGAGGCGAAGTATTCGCTTTGTAATAAGAAAACATCTTTCGCAATTTCAACACTGTAAAGCGCCCCCACACGACGGGCCATGATGTCTAAAAATTCATCTGCGGTTAAGATTTGATCGTCAAAACTCACGACCGCTTCACGGTTGCGGTTTTCCGCAAACACATTGGCACGGTGAATTTGTTGGAACTGACTGGCTAACACAGGGTCGTGCAATTGGAAGCCGCGTTCTTCGCGGAAAGCATTGATGGTGTTACGCACCAACGCTTCTGTTTTAACTTCTTGCGCAAACTCAAGACGAAGCGCCTCAAGTTCTGCAGTCGTTAACTCGTCAAACGGCGTGGGCTCAGTGCGGTCAAGCACAAACGCCATCACTCGGAAAGCACCCACAGTATGAGCACGCGTGCTGTACGGGTTCTCTTCCGTCCGGTTGGTGAATAAATAAAGTGCTAACGTGTCAAGTTGGGTGTTGTTTTGAGTGGTCATGTCTTCAAAGTTAAACTGGAACGCCTCATGGTTCATGGCGATCAGTTGTGCTTGCGTGGCACTGGTGTCCAGTTCACCTCTGAAAGGATAGAGGTAGTTGTAGATCTCTAAATACAATTCTAAGACTTCCGCTTCATTGAGTAAGCGAGTGTTGTCTTCCGTGAAGTCGGCTGCTGCAACGTCAGCAATGTCCTCTTCACCGAAGTAAAGACCCAATCCACCTTGGAAGTTTGCGACAACATTAAATTGACGCAACACATTGGTGGCCTCTAAGGCGCTCATAAAGCGTAACACAATCGCCTGCACATCGCCACGCACCGCGTTTTCATAGAACGTTTCTAAACGCTCAGTGGTGATGTGATACGGACGGTCGGTCCCCGCATTTAAAATGTGGTTGGTCACAAAGTTCTCACGCGCAATGTTCAAACGTAAGAAACGCTCAAGCGACGCTTCATCGTTGGGGTCAAACCCCGAGACAATCACAAGATCTTCAAACTCTTGTTGTAAACGTCTAAGATCACGTTCTGACAAACGTTCAATGAGGGTCTCATCGGATGTGCCAAAGCGCAACAGTTTTAAGACCTCATCCAGCTCATCTTGTGTGACGGCTTCGATTTCCTCTGCAAAAAGGATTTCATCAACATACGTTAACAATAAATTAACGCCATCGGTTTGTTTGGCGCGATTATACCATTGTTGGTTGGTGATGCTTAAATCACCGAACGTCATAAAGACGCCATCGGGGTCCGACAGTTGAGGTCCCTCGGTGTCATTGACGATCAAACTGCACGCATACGACAACCCTAAAATCAAGAGAATTAGGCCGCCAATAATCGCTGCACGTTTGAGGATGGTTCTTTCCATAACTATTCACTCCTTCGTAATTTACGCAATATATAGTGTATCACGTCAACGGGGTTAACACAACTGAAAAAACCGTACAGTTTTGTGAAACTTAGCGAACAACTTTGTATCGTATCCGCGTTGTAATCTTCAATTTTCACGGTATAATACAAGAGGAGGGACTCATGAGACTAACCTTATTAAGTAGTGGATCTAAAGGCAACGCGACCTTAATCCAAACCGACACCCACACCGTATTGCTCGACTGCGGCCTCTCGCGCCGTGCGTTAAGCCTTCGGTTACAAACGCTCGGTCTTCATCTTGAAGACCTCGATGCGATCATCCTCAGTCATGAACACGACGATCACACCAAAGGGTTAGCGCAAGTGTTAAAACATCATCCGTGCCCGCTTTATTCGCACGCCTTGACACTTCAAGCCTTGGCCCCTTTAGTCATCCCCCAGCCCCACCCTGTGCACCCGGGCGAGGTGGTGCATCTTGGGTCCTTGGAAATTTTACCCTTTCAAGTCTCTCACGACGCGGTGGCGCCTTTAGGGTTCAAACTCAGTGAAGCCGGACGCAGTGTTGTCCATTTGACCGACTCTGGGTTCATCCCGCAGACGGCTCACGCCCCCTTAGCCAACGCTGAGGTGTATGTTTTAGAGAGCAACTACGACCCTGCCTTACTCTTTTCCTCGATGCGTCCGTATCATTTAAAAAGCCGCATCGATTCCGTGAAGGGACATCTGTCCAATGTCGATGCGGCGTACCATCTAGCGCACATGGTCGGCCCCAACACGCACAGCATCGTCTTTGCCCATTTAAGCGAAGACTGTAACAGCCCAAGTCGCACCCTGGAGACGTTTTATACCGTCTTCTCAGAATACGCGCTGGCCACCACCCACCTCACCACCTTGTGCGCCAACGCCCAACACCCAACCCCGTGGATACACGTTTAATAAAGGAGGCTTTATGCATCACGAAACCATCATCAAATCACTCACCGCGAGTGTTTTAAAAGTGTCAGAACAAGACGTCCGTTTAGACTTTCGTCTGATGGGCGGCATGTCCAATTACACCTACGTCATCTCCGCCAAGCAGACGCGGTATACGTTCCGGATTCCTGGTAAAAACGCCGATCGCTTTGTCGACCGTCACATCGAACAACATCACTTAAACCTGATTGAGCCCCTCAAACTCAACAACGACACCGTCTACCTCAACGAAGAATCCGGCATCAAAATCGCCCATTACTTAGAAGGCACACCGCTTCATGAAAAAGATCCGCTTGCGTTTTTAGACGAAGCGGTTGCGGTGCTTAAAAAAGTCCACGACAGTGACCTTTCCTCACCCTATGCCTATGCGCCCTTTGAGCGTCTTGCGCGGTATGAGTCGTATGTGAAAGACTACAACCATCAACACCACCCACGGTATCAAGCGGCCAAAGCGCTGTTGTTTGAGCACCGTCCATTTCTCGAGCAGTTTCCCAAAGTCTTGACCCATGGCGATGCTCAAGTGTCAAACTTTGTCGTCACCGATGAGGGCCTTCGTCTGATGGACTGGGAATTCACCGGCATGAACGATCCGTACTATGATCTTGCGTGTTTTGGCAACGCCAATTTTGACCATGCCTTAGCCATCTTGCCCGTCTATTTAGGCACCCCCCCCACCACGGAAGACTTCAACCGTCTTTACTTGTGGCGCATCTTCCAATGTCTACAATGGCACAACGTCGCCCTTTACAAAGATTTCATAGGCCTCAGTCAAGATTTGAACATTGATTTTTATAAAGTTTCTAATTTGTACTTAGACAAGGCTGAAGCACTGATTAAACAGCTTAGATAAG
>SKJA01000058.1 GCA_007116105.1 Candidatus Izemoplasma sp. | reverse complement strand
TATCACCCCGATGAAATCATTCAAGCGGTGCCTTACGATGTGCCCATCGTCGGCGATAAAAACGGCATCATCAACCATTTACGTCTTTGGAACGCTGAACCGACGAAAGTCTATCCAGCGCACAAACATGCCTTTGAATACGATCAAGAAATCCGTCGGATTTCGGGCTTTCTCTATCCCGATGACACCACCCATGAAGGAAAAGTCTTACGCATCAAACAACAGTATTTCTTCAGTGCGGCTGGGGTTCAAAGTCTCTTAAAAAAACATCTAGAAAACCATCCAACGCTCGATACGTTTGCGGACTATCATGTCATTCAAATCAACGACACCCATCCCTCCCTCGTGATCCCCGAAATGATGCGCAACCTGATGGATGTGCATGCGTACGGTTGGGACGAGGCGTGGGCGATTGTGACCAAAACGTGTGCTTACACCAACCACACCTTGCTTGCGGAAGCGCTTGAAAAGTGGCCCACAAGCATCATTCAACCGGTCCTCCCCCGCATCTATCAAATCATCGAAGAGATTAACCGTCGCTACACCGAACAATTGCGCAGCTTCTTTAACGATGACGATGCGTTGATTCATAAGTTGGCCATCATTGCCAGCTCTGAGGTCCGCATGGCGCATTTAGCCATTGCAGGCTCATTCAGTGTCAATGGCGTCGCAGCCTTACACACACAACTGTTAAAAACGATTGAAATGAAAGAGTTTGATGCTTTCTACCCAGGCAAGTTCAACAACAAGACCAACGGCATCACCCATCGCCGCTGGTTAGAACACATCAACCCTGAACTGACCGCCCTCATCCAATCGGTGAGTGGCTCAAAAAGCTTTAAGGTTGAGGACTTAAAGTCTTTGCTTGCCCTCAAAGATGACGCTAAAGTTCAAGCCAGCTTAGCACAGATTAAACGTGCTAAAAAAGTGGCGTTAGCCGCAAGAATCGAAGCCGAACAAGGGTTGATCATCGACCCTGACAGTCTCTTTGATGTCCAAATCAAACGACTCCATGAGTACAAACGTCAGTTGATGAATGCCTTGCACATCATGATGGTCTACAACCGTCTTAAAACAGACGTGAAATTTAAAGAAAACTATGCGCCACATACCTTCATCTTTGGGGCGAAAGCCGCATCGGGTTATTTTTACGCGAAGAAGATCATCAAACTGATCAACACAATCGCGCAAAAAGTCAATCAAGATCCCGACACCAACGCCCTTCTCAAAGTCGTCTTTGTGGAAAACTACAACGTCACCTACGCCGAGCAAATCATTCCTGCGTGTGACCTTTCAGAACAAATCTCCACGGCCTCAAAAGAAGCCTCCGGCACCGGCAACATGAAGTTTATGATGAACGGGGCCATCACCATCGGCACACTCGATGGGGCCAACGTTGAGATTGCGGAGCTCGTGGGTGAAGAGAACATTGTCATCTTCGGGATGGATGCGAAAACCGTCAACGAAACCTACGCCAAGGGCGATTACAACCCGTATGCCATCTATGAATCCAATCCCGAGATTCGCACGGTCATCGATCAGTTGACCAACGGCTTCTTTGGTCAAGTGGCGCGCGATGAGTTCAAAGAAATCAAAGACAAACTACTCTATCACGATCAATACTTCGTCTTGAAAGACTTACCGGCGTACCAAGCCGCACACGACCTTGCAAACACCTACTATCTAGACAAGGCTCGTTGGTGGTCGATGGCGCTTTGCAACATTGCTCAAAGTGGATTTTTCTCCAGTGACCGGACCATTGGTCAATACGCGCAAGAGATTTGGGGCATCACCCCACTCACCTAAAGGAGGCCTACGATGATTGATCGATACGATTATTACGTCAGCGGCATCAAAATCGACACCCAAGTTCCACGCTTTAAAACGCACATGCATCATCAACACAGCCTCCACGAACGCAGTCTTGATGCGCTCATCAGTGCGCATGATGCGGTGATTCTGGCGTTTTATCCGTATGATTTTACTCCCGAAAGCGCCGAGTTTTTAACCCGTTTAAGCGCCCTTGCGTCCAAGCACCCCACGATCGCATTTGTCGCCCTCTCAAGCGACTCGCACCACGCCCATCACATCTTTTTAGAGCGCTTAAGTGACGTCGAACGTCTCTACCTCATCGGCAACCCCTCCCTTGACATTGGGGAAGCGTATGGTGTCTTAGACGCTGAAGAAGGCTGCTTTAAGCCTGCCCTTTTCCGCATCGAGCCTACGGGCCTTTTAAGTCGCTTTCAACAAGCCGAAAGACTGAGTGATTTAACGCTTGAGACACTCCTTTAAGACAGAACCTACACGATTTTAAAATAAAACTGCTAAATTAGAATTTTTCTATAAAGCCGAAAGCCGTTATCTTTCGGCTTTTTTCTTTGCTTTAGCCCATCTTTGTGCTCTTTCAAGACGGAAATGAGGTTGTATTCTTACCCCCTGTAAGTTATAATACAACTAGGTAAAATTGGAGAGGAAGATGCCCATGCAAGACAAAATTCAACGGTGGTTAAATGAACCTTCCCTTGAACCGGCACTTAAAAACGAACTTCTAAAACTCAGCGACGCTGAACTCAGCGACGCTTTTTACAAGGACGTGTCCTTTGGCACCGGCGGAATCCGTGGGGTCATCGGTGTTGGCACCAACCGACTCAACATCTACACCGTGCGCAAAGCACTGGTCGGCTTTAGTCGTTACTTACTTAAAACACAACCCAACATCAAACGTGAAGGCATTGTCATTGCCTACGACAACCGTCACAACAACGTCTTGTTTGCGAAGACCTGTGTGGGTGTGCTTGCGGCTCACGGCATTAAAAGTTACCTCTTTGAAGCGCTTCGTCCAACCCCGCTTTTATCCTTTGCGGTCAGACATTTAAGCGCCGGTGGTGGCATCATGATCACCGCCAGTCACAACCCTCCCAAATACAACGGTTTAAAAATGTACGACAAAGACGGCTGTCAACTCGTGCCAAGCCTTGCCAACCAAGTCATCGACGAAGTGAACGCGATTGAAGACTTGTTTGACTTGCCCAGTGTCACCTATGACGCCGCCACCGATAAAGGCCTCGTAGAACTGCTTGGACGCAATGTCGACCAAGCGTACCTCGAAGCACTTGAACCTTTAAAAGCGGGTACCCCGGCGAAAAAGACCCTCCGCATTGTGTTCACCCCGCTGCACGGGACAGCCCGTGAATTAGGGTTACGCGCCCTCCAAGAAGCAGGATTTGATGTGCGTGTGGTCGAAAGCCAAATGATCACCGACCCCGACTTCAAAACCGTCGCCTCACCCAACCCTGAAAATCAAAGCGCCTTTGAACTCGCGCAACAGCTCGGCGATGAAACCAAAGCCGATCTCTTGATTGCGACCGACCCCGACGCCGACCGTTTAGGGGTGGCTGTGCGCCATCACGATCAGTATGTTTATCTTAACGGCAATCAAACCGGCGCCTTGCTCATTGATTACTTGGCACGCCAACATCAAGCCCAGGGCAGTACCCCTGAGAAGGGCTTGGTCTTCACCACCATCGTCACCAGCGATTTCGGAGCACGCATTGCAACTTCGTATGGCTTTGATGTCCGCCGCACCTTGACGGGCTTTAAATACATCGGTGAACAAATGGCGACGCTTGACGCTCAAGGTGAAACGTTTGTGATGGGCTATGAAGAATCGTACGGTTATGTGCTGGCGGACATCGTCCGCGACAAAGACGCCATCCAAGCGTTGCTCGTAG
>SKJA01000130.1 GCA_007116105.1 Candidatus Izemoplasma sp. | reverse complement strand
TCCTGGGTATCTTTAACGGAATCGGTAGAATCTTTTGGGGCTCGGTGTCTGATAGGTTAGGACGGATGAACACCATTGCATTGGTTTCAGGGTTGACGGGTGTCGCGATGCTTTCTTTTAACCTTGTTTCTTCACCGGTACCCTTTGTGATTTTAATCTCTTTAGTTACGCTGTGCTTTGGGGGGTACATGGCGCTTTTTCCAGCGGTCACAGCGGATTATTTTGGCATGAAATTCTATGGTGGGAACTATGGCATCATCTACCTCGGATGGGGCGCAGCAGCCATTGTTGGGGGTTGGATAGGCACAGCGTTTAGTCTTCAAACCTCGTTTTATCTTGCGGCGAGTCTTTCCGGCATTTGTGTCCTTTTAGCCCTACTCACCAAAAAACCTGTGAAAGGGTTAGCCCCATCTTTAGAAGAAACAACCAACGCTTTTGCTTAAGAGCATAGAGCCATCGACACAAAAGAAAAGGAGGTCATTGTGTGATGAAGCATGTTGAATCAAACAACCCCCACCACAAGAAAATCCTTTGGACTTGTGGGTGGGTGCTTTCATTTTTCTCAGGAAGCATCAACATGGTTGCTTCTTACGCGTTTGTGTTTGCAAGAGTTTCACACATGACCGGACCCGCATCAGATCTGTCACGCTTTCTTGTGACCGATGCTCGGATGGCGGGTTACATTTTACTCATGGTGGGTGCTTTCGTCTTGGGTGCTTATCTTTCAGCTGTTGTAGCAAAGCACGTCAAATTTTCAACCAATCTTATGCTCTCAACCCTTCCTGCCCTGATTGCTATGCTGTTGATTGTGGTAGAGGATCCCGTTTTGGCTCGTTTAGGGAGCCAAGTGTTTGCTGTGTTGCTGCCCATGGGCATGGGGTGGCAAAATGGTGCGACCTCACAAAGCGAGATTGGAAGAACCACACACGTGACTGGAGACATCACCGATTTAGGTCTAAAGATAGCACAAGGCGATTGGGCCAAAGCCATGTATTACGGCGTGAAATTTTCAAGCTTTGTTCTTGGAGGCATCAGTGGACTGATTCTTATAGGTTATGGTTCTCTCGTGGCACTGATTTTAAGCGTCGTTGGCATTGTTATGACCGGGATGGTCATTGGAACCATCGACAACAAAAAACAGCCTATCCATGTGAAAGATGAACTTAAGACAGCGCTTGAATTATCGAACTCTAATGAAATGAATCAGGTCACCGCAAACATTTAAGTTTGCTTTCGGTGACCAATACATCCTCTTTGTCACATAAAAACACCTTTGCACATGGAAACGTGTGCAAAGGTGTTTTTTTAATCTTCTATTGAGTGCCAGGTTAGCTATGTGAAGAGGATTCTTTTTTCAATCGTTTTGTGTCTTTATAACGGTCAAAGCCAAGGCCAATCGCGATTAAAACGAGGAATACACCGAGAATCAAATTGATTTGCTCTTCTAATCGACTGACGTTTAAGCCCATGAGCTCTGCAAGATGGGTCAAATCTTCAACGCGTAAGAAGGCAGGCTCCATAAAAAACATAAAGAACATCACAATGACGACACTAAGACTGTGTAAAATCTTTAGAGTGAGCGTTAAACGGCTAAGCCCTTGTTGTTGAATGACGATCAATTGATTGATGAGATAAAACCCTAAAAGTCCAAGAAAAATCGGGAAGTAAAAGGCGTAGTTCGCGGGGGTAAGAATCGTAAGGTCACTCTCGCTGCCACCAACATCAAAGGCTAGCCAAGGGAGTCTTAAAACAATCAGTAATACCGCCATACCCAACCCAACACCGAGTGTTTCAAGGGCGGTCTTTCTGAGTGAAAATCCTGCTTTTGATGGTTTTTTTGGAAGTTCAGGAAGGTCTTTTAACATCCATTCATCGTTTTGATCAAGCCACTTGAAGTGAATGGCCACAACGAATCCAAGTGTGACGAGTCCGAATGTGGTGAGGGCACTGGAGATTGTGTTGCCAATGATGTCTTCAAACAGTGTTCCGATGCTCAGTCCTAACGATGCCTCGCTCACAAACAAACTGCCAACGAAGCTTACGATTCCAAAGAAAATATTGATGCTGATGACGATCTTTAACGCAATTTTTAACACATCGAGATACAGTTCAAAATGATCTGGACCAATCAATGAACGATTTTGATTGCGGTAAGAGTGGGCGAGCTTTCGGGGTGAGCCTAGGTCTTTCAAGACCTTTTCAATTTTTTGGAAATCATCTTCCTCAGATACTTGTTCTAAGATGAGTGCTTTAATTTCAGCACCAACATCTTCCTTTTGATGCGCGGGTAAATGTTTTTTAACCGCATAGACATAACGTTCGATGTAGTTCATGATAACTCTCCTATTTTTTCGATTTCTTCTTGCATCGTCACCCATTCTTGTTTGAGTGCGTTTAACACAGTCTTGCCTTTTTCTGACAGTTGATAGTACTTTCGAGGACGGGCGTCTGTTGTGTCCCAGTGACTGGTGAGTAGATCTTGACTTTCTAGCCTTCTCAATAAAGGATACAAAGTACTTGCTTCCACACTAATGCCCAGTTTTGCGAGACGTTCAACAATGACATAACCATACTCTTCCTTTTGACAGACACTCAGCACCATCATGACTAAAGTGCCTCGTCTTAACTCAATGATTAAATTTTCCGTTGTTCTATCCATAGTCACCTCTTATTTATATTCACATAATAATGTATGTCATACAGTATGTCAACAGAAAATAATTATTTTTTTTTTTTTGATTTTCATGCGCTCATGATAAATACTTCGTTGGACTGTAGCGTTTTCTTGTATAATTTAACCAAAGATGCACGGACTATAAACACAGCTTTAACGTCAATCATCAGGGTGGGGGAGTAGGCAATGGTTCTAAGTGGTAAGGCAATCAGCTTAGTTTTTGCAAAGCAGTCACACAGAAGCATCGTGTATGAGATGTTGACAGCTTCTGAAGTCGCTGTGATGATGTTTGATGAACAGTATCCAGCACCAAGCTTTGAAGCATTCTATGAAGACGATCATTATTATACGGGTGAACCTAATGCACGGGGGTCTTATCTCCTGATTGTAAAGAACGATGATATTATTGGGGCAATGAGTTACGCCAATTACGAGGGGACTGTTCGCTTCTGTGAGCTGGACATTTGGTTTAAGAGTTTTGACTACACAGGAAAAGGTCTTGGTGTTGAAGCACTTCAGCTCGTGATTGAGTTTGTGAATCAAACGTACAACATCCACACCTTTATCATGAGACCTTGGATTAAAAACACGGTCGCCATAAGAGCGTACAAGAAATGTGGGTTTAAAGAGTTTAAGCAAATGATACTTAAAGCCTGGTATAGTGAAGCAGACTATAACGTTTATGGCGAAGGCGATTATGGCCTGGAAGATACGGTGAATCTGATGCTAGAGTTAAAGACTCCTTGAACCGATAGGCGTGTAACACCACTGTATGGACGACATCGGTTCAGGCAGTGACGTCTCCAAGTCTTAAAACTAGGAACGTTGGAGGCACATTAGATCGACCAAAATGGGGTGAATGTATGCAGTGGGAAGTAATTATTTCTCTTCGAACTCAACCTTTTGTAAGAAGACGCTTTATCCGCGGTTTAGTTTTGAGTGGGTTATTGATTGTCGGCAGCTTTCTTATCCTTTGGATTTTCGGATGGCGAACCCTTCAAACCGAACCTTTTCTTTCCTCTGGTTTTGGTTACTTGTTTCTGTTAGTGAGCCTCATATGGCTG
>SKJA01000044.1 GCA_007116105.1 Candidatus Izemoplasma sp. | reverse complement strand
TCACGCCTGTGCGGGATGAATTTGGTTGAATGATGAAAATAGTTTCTCCTTGATTCATCGTCGATTTTGGGCGGACCAAACGTTTAGAGCGAAGCTCTTTAGGATCGCGCACCATCGCCCTGATCGCATGCCCATGTTGAAAGCCGTGAATGACACGAATGCTGGTGACATGTTGATCTGCGCTGGCAATCAAGCGTTCAAGTTGTTTTTTTGCTTCTAAGACGGTGAGCCCGTGCGCATCAAAGCTGAGTTCCATAAAACCGCTCCTTGTATGTTGATGGTTCTGAGGGCCGTCTTTTGGGGCCCCATTGCTTAAGATAGTTTTTTAGCCACTGATCGATGTCAGCGTCCGTTTCTAAGGTGTTTAAAATCGATGCATTAAGGTCAAAACTAAAAGGACAACTCGTGATGCAAAGCGAACAATCTGTGCCGCCTTTTTGAAACATCACAAAACACCGATGTTCATCAAATTGCTGCATCTCACTGTTTCGTCTGGGATGAGGTTTAATCGCTTGAGTCGGACAGTTCATTAAACAAAGCGCACAATGGTTACAAAAGCGTTTCACATCAAACTTGGGACGTGTCTCAACCTCTAAGGGCGCGGTGGTTAAGACCGCATTTAAACGCAGGCGATTGCCAAATTTCGGGTGAATGATGTGATTGGCCATGCCCACCGTCCCAAAATGATGTTTATGGGCTAAAGGCACTAAAGGCAGCTCATAATATTCACGGTGTTGCGCTAACGCTTCGTACCCATGATCTTTAAGCACTTTCGTGAGTTTAAACGCCATTTTAGCCACGTTTGAATATTGACGCATCGTTTCAATGAGCGATTCAACAAATGGCGCTTGTTTGATCGCCATCTCATCGAGCGCTGTGGCGTAAAGAATCGCGTGCGTGTATTTGGGATCAATCGGGAGATCGTTGAGATCAAGGTATAGGCTTTCTTTGACGGTGCCATGATGTGAGTAATAATCATTTTTCTCTAAAGGCACCACCATCACATCCAACGCACCCTCATCATATAGCACCGCTTTCAGCGCTTGGGTACGGATGGGTTTAGGTTTTAACGCGACTGGATAGGCCACACTGTCATGGTGCGCATGTCTGAGCCACGCGTCTTCTTGATGCACATAATCAAGCACCGATTGCTTCACTTCACTGGGCAGCTTTAACGCATGTTTAAAATCGCCCCCACGAAACGCATCGTCAAGCGTTTGAAGATCTGGATGGGTTTGATAATAACGCGTGTAAGCGTCACTGTGTTTTTCTAACCCTAAGCGGGAAAAGAAGGTATGTCGTTCATCTCTCATGGCTTTATTCTAACAAAAAAGCGCTTCAAACAGAAGCGCTATTTACGGAATGGGGCGTTGTCTAATTGGTCTAAATTGAGCGCTCTAGAGAGATCGCCTTTGGCTATCTTTAAAATGGTATGAAACACATCCTCAATCATCATCTGGGTTGAGCGGTCGGTGAAGCCTGCGACATGCGGACTCATGACAACGTTGTCTAAGGTTTCTAAAGGCGTCGTCGTGGGGGAGGTCAACGTCGCGTCTTTAGGGTAGTGATACCACACATCTGAAGCGAACCCTTTGGTTTCACCGCTTTGAAGACTCTCATAAAGCGCGGCCTCTTCGACGATGGGGCCTCTTCCGACGTTGATGAGGTAACCTTTCAGTTTGCTTAAAACGGCCGCATTGACGGTATGACGCGTGCTTTGTGTGAGCGGTGTTGCCACGACTAAGATGTCTGAGACCTCCGCAAGGCTTTCTAAATCTGGGACGAGTTTCGCGTCTTGATAGTCTTTTTGACGGTCAATCGTAACGACGGTTTTTGCTAATGGACGTACATAGTTATGAAACGCCCGGCCAATCGCGCCGTAACCATAGATGCCCACGGTTTTATTTTGGATGGTGACCCAAGGGATGCGGTCTTCATTAAAGCGGTTCGACCAGTCGCCCCCTCTGAGTTTTTCATGCATCGAAGGGATTTTCCCTAAGAGGGCGAGTGTGAGCGCAAGCGCTCTTTCCGCGACAAACACACTGTGCACACTCGTGTTAAAAAGTTTGAGTCCTTTAGCTTTTAAAAAGTCAATGTCAATGCCGTTATGGCCTGTAAAAGGGATAAAAACATACTGGTGCGCATCATGGTAATCTTTTTCCGTGTAACGCCCTGTAATCACACACGTGGCGTCTTTTTTGTCTGTGAGCGTTAAGTCTGGATAGTCTTTTAATGCCGCTAAGTAGCGAGGGTCATTCACATAAAGCTTCATGGGGTCACCTTCTTTAACGTTATGATTTTTTGTTGGTCGGTATGAAGTACCTTAAAGCCATAGCGTTTGGCCAGATTTTCAAACGATTGTAAATGATAAAAAACGACATGGGTCGCATCACGTTTATACCACCATGTAAGGTAATCGTCATTAGAGACAGGCACAAAACTGGTCATCACCGCTAAGATGCCTTCAGGCTTAAGTGCTTGAGCTAGCGTTTTAAAAACTTTGTTGGGATCAAAAACGTGTTCTAACACTTCTGTGATAGTAATGAGATCATACGTTTGTTTGAGTAAGGCTTCATTCGGGGCGTAAAAGGGGTCATAGTTAGAGACGTCAAACCCACGTTTTTTTAAGAGGGCTCCTAAAACGGGCCCTGGTCCACAGCCATAATCAAGAGCGCTGCCATGTTGGATAAAAGGCCACACCGCATGGTCGATGAACGTGGTTAAATATTGCACATACCCTTCGTTATCTAAGGTGTTGTTATGCGTGTCGTAGCGAGCTTTTTCAAGCGCGTTTGAGAGGTAGACTTTGGGGTCTTTAAAGACCGCGTGGCACGCTTGACAGCGCCACGCGGTTTGTTTTAAATGCTCATCATAAAAAGCGGTGGTGTTTTGCCCACATAAGGCACAATTATTCACTGCGCTTACGACGCCCTAAAAGAATCTGTTTAACCGCAATGATGCACGCTAAGTTTAACAGTGGCTTACGGTCGTCTCTCAAGGTAATTTCATAGAGTCGATCAGGTGTGCCTTCTTTAGCTTCAAGACTGACCACTTGTTCTTGGTCTTTAATGAATTCGACCGCCGAACCATCGGTTTTCACTTGATAGATTTCACCCGACGGGAAGGTGACTAACATGCCTTTGTTCGCTAGATTACGAATGATGTACGCTTGTATGTCTTGGCGACTGGCGCCTGTCAAAACATAGGTGCTTTTAAGACCAAACGCAAACGTCTTTTTGACGCGGTACATCTCTTCGTCGCTCCAGTCTTTAAAGGTGAGTAATTTTAAGCCATGGAAAAAACTGCCTTTGACTTTGTAGACATTGTTTAACGCATCGTTTTTAATGGTAAACCCTAACCGATTTTTAAAATGATCGGTACGACAGTAAAATTTCATATCAGCCCTCCTGTATGCGCTTATAGTATACCATATTCCAAAGAAATCTGTCTTCACGTGTTATACTTAACGAAGAGGTGATTGTATGCACGATGATCGTTTTACGCTCCATCATAAGGCGCCCATATCGGAGGATAAACCCATCCTTTATTGGCTACAAAACACGCATCGTATCGATCAAAACTATGCGCTTTATGAGGCGCTTCGTTTAGCCAATCAACGAAACACACATGTGGAAGTGGTGTTTGTCTTAACACCCAATTTTAAAGACGCGAATGTGCGTCATTACACGTTCATGTTAGAAGGGCTCAAAACACTGTTTAACGATTTAGAAGCCCTCAAGATTAAAG
>SKJA01000097.1 GCA_007116105.1 Candidatus Izemoplasma sp. | reverse complement strand
GATTATAAAAATTTATAGGGTAAATTTCATGAATTTATCGTTAAAATTATCTAATTTTTATGCAGCTAAAGTCTAAGAAAACGGTTGAATGTACATTATTCTTAATCATTGACCATTCTTCCAATGTCGAGTCTAAACTAAAGCATCCTCTTAGGTTACATTCTTGGATATCTTTCGGACAGTTTGTGTCTATTCTTGCATGTAGTATCGATACCCTACTTGAAACCTCTATAAAAGCATCCTAATCACGAAGACATTAAAATTCCTTTGACATGCCAGCTTAAAAACGACTCAACTGTCCTGACACCTGGAATGGGAACATTGGCGATCAGTCTATCACACAAAGGACACTAAATTACTGTACTCTCTCGGACGATGTCTTGTAAAAAATCAACCCATCGAGAAATAGGCGGTGTCCGACGGACAAACGCCAAAAAAAACATAAAAAAAGTAAGCACAATGGCTTACCTAAGGGCAAATGGCGTTCCGGGAGGGATTCGAACCCCCGACCGACGGCTTAGAAGGCCGTTGCTCTATCCAGCTGAGCTACCGGAACGTAAACAGCCCTATAATTATAGCGTATTGATTATGGCTTGTAAAGGCAAACTACAGGCAAAACATTAAAAAACTCGGCTTAGCCGAGTTCTTCTTCTGCAGGGAGATGCGCAATCGCACAAGCGGAGTTTGTTTTGCAGCGTCCTGGGTCATAACTCGGACACGAGCCTTCCACCACAATTTGTAATTTTTGGATGTTAAAATCACGGAAGATTTCATGATTTCGAATCATGTCAAACAAATCCGCATCGTTAATTTCGACGATTTTATTGTTGATACGACAACTCATATGAATGTGATTGTTCGGATCATGCGACGCTTCATCGATCGTCAAATCGTAGTGTTTACGATCGTTGATGAACACTTGCGTCACGATGTTATGCTCAATGAGGAAGTCAAGATTGTTATAGACTGTCCCTAAGTTGGTATACCCTAATTTTTTAAGCTCTAAATGGATTTCATTGAGCGTGAGATGTTGACCATCCAGAATGTCAATAATCGCTTTACGCTGCTTCGTAATGCGAATGTTTTGATCCCTTAAACGCTCAAAGACATGTTGTTTTGCACTCATAGTTATCACCTGAGTCTATTTTAACATTTTTCTAAATAAAGCACAAAGAAGAAATTAAAAAGTCCGTTTAAACGGACTTTTGGGGAAATTTTTCACGGAGCTTTGTCACGACATAGGGTGGTAAGAACGGTTCAAGTTCGCCCCCGAAACGGGCAATTTCTTTCACAGTAGAGCTGCTTAGGAAAGAGTAACGATTGTCGGTCATTAAGAACAGAGTGTCAATCTCTGAATCTAACACCCGGTTTGCATGCGTCATTTGGAACTCGTACTCGAAATCAGTTAACACGCGTAAACCCCGAATGATGTGTGTCGCCTTTAAGCGTTTTGCTTGTTTCACGGTCAAAGTGTTATTGACACACACTTCGACATTTAAGTGATCTAAATCGAGCACATTTTCAATCATATCAATGCGTTCTTCTAACGTAAACAACGTGTTTTTTTGTGTGTTAACACTGACACACACATACAGTTTATCAATCACCTGCAATGAGCGTTTGATGATGTCAATGTGTCCATCGGTGATGGGATCAAAGCTTCCTGGATAGATGCCTATTTTCATACGTTTGACGTCCTTTCTAAATACGTTACACGCGTACGGCCGTAACGCTTTTCTTGGACCACAGTCAACGACTGAGGGTGCGTAAAATCATGTTCGTGAAGGACAACCATGACCCCATTATCACGCACATGATTGAACTCCAAGAGTGCTTCTAAGGTCGGTTCAATCAACGATTGATGGTAAGGCGGGTCTAAGAAAACAACATCAAAGCCCTCAGAGGGTTTTTTAAGAAACGCTGAGATGTCTTCGTGATGGACTGAGGCAACCACACCTAAGGTACGAATGTTGTTTGAGCACACCTGAAAGGCGTTGAGCTCTTTCTCAACCGCCACGACCTTTGCAGCGCCACGAGAGAACGCTTCGATGCTGAGTGCACCACTCCCTGCAAAGGCATCCAAGACATGGGCGCCATGAAGAATGGGTTGAAGTCGATTAAAAATCGCTTCTTTCACTGCATCTTTGGTTTCACGGGTGGTTTCCTGTGGGACCGCCTCAAAATGGCGATGTCTTAAGATGCCCGCCACCACGCGCAATCGTCTAATGGTAAGTGATCGCTTCAACCGTGTCACGGTCCAACACTTTCATCAGTGCCACAATCAGTTTTACGAGGGCATCGTAGTCGTCTTGATGAATCACAGACGTGTGTGAGTGTAAATAGCGTACAGGTAAGCATAGCGCAATGGAAGGCGCGCCTGAATGCGCAAGATGCATTTTCCCACCGTCGGTACCGCCGCGGTCCAAATGGGTGAGTTGATAAGGAATTTGTTGTTCATCGGCAAGTTTCAACACAAAATCACGTAACCCTTTATGTCCAATCATTGATGAATCTTTCACCATGATACCCACACCTTTCCCTAATTGTGTCTCTTTAGACCCTTTAGGGAAGTCGTAAGCAATGGTTGTGTCGATGGCCAATCCGATGTCAGGTTTAACCGCATAACTCGCGGTCGTAGCGCCTCTTAAACCTACCTCTTCTTGAACGGTGGCGACACCGAAGTAGATGTTTGGATGGTCCGCGCTTTGAAGTTGATCAAGCGCATCTAGGACGGCTGCACAGCCTACGCGGTTGTCAAACGCCTTACCCAGTAGATAGTTAGGGTTGTTGAGCGTGGTGGTTTCAATGTATGGTGTGATCATGTCGCCAGGCGCAATCCCTAAAGCTAGCGCCTCTTCCTTATCTTGTACGCCTAAATCAATGAACATGTCTTCGATTTTAACAGGAACTTTACGTTCTTCTTCGGTTAAAATGTGAGGCGCTTTGGCGCCAATGACGCCACGTAGTTTTTTGCCTTTAGCGGTGGTAATGGTCAACTGCTGTGCCAACATAACTTGTGACCACCAACCACCCGCAGGGGTGAACTTAACATAGCCTTCATCGGTGATGGTGGTCACCATGAAGCCAACTTCATCCATGTGTCCTGCGACCATGATGCGTGGACCTTGGGCATCTCCTACTTTTTTGGCGATGATGGAGCCGAGTTTATCAAAACGGACGGTGGCTTTGTTTTGCATGTGTTTTTGCATATAAAGACGGACTTCTTTTTCCTGAGCTGGAATGCCATCAAGCATTGTCAGCGCCTTTAAATGTGTGTTCATTAACTCTTCCTCTCTTCAAATCGATTGTTGGTTGATAATGCTTCTTCTTGAGCTTCGATGAGTTTCTTGAACAGCTCTTTGAAATTCTTTATTTCACGGTTTTTAAAATTGAATAACAAGACATCCTCACAGTTGCTTTCCATGGTCACGACTTCTGGTAACTTTTCACGGGCATGGTCGGTGAGGAAGATGTGCATTAAGCGTCGATCTTCTGCATCTTTTTGACGCATTAACCAGTTTGCTTTCTCAAGTCTTGTGATGATCCCAGAGAGCGTCGCCTTGTCTGTGTCGAGCTCGATGAGCAGTTCTTTAGCAGACATTCCCTCTTGTGCTTGAAGTTTTTTTAGAACTAAATACTGTGCATACGTTAGACCAAATGGTTCTAACATGTTGTTCATGATACGCTTGTGTTGATGGGCGGTTGTTTGTAAACAATCGCAAAGATTTTTACCCATAATTTCACCTCTAAACTTTTATAGATAG
>SKJA01000138.1 GCA_007116105.1 Candidatus Izemoplasma sp. | reverse complement strand
CTTAAAGATGCGGGTGTGGTGTTTTGTAAAGGTGACGATTATGCGCCCTGTTGCGAAGGATACCTTCGGTGGAACATTGCTTGTTCAAAAGCACAGCTTGAAGAAGGTTTAGCTAAAGTAGCCTCGGTCCTGTCTAGCATCAACGCCATTTAGCCCTTACTTAACGAGCTTTGCTCAAATGCTTCTAGTGAATCAAAACAAAAAAAGAGTGCCTTTGAACTGAACCCAAAAAAGTAGAACCGTAAAAAAAACACTGTTCTACTTTTTTGGGTTCAGTTCACTTTCTCGCGCTTTATTTAATTAAAGTAAGGCTTCCGCCCACGCGGTGATGTCTTCTTCGGCATCGTCTGGTTCACCATCGACTCTTAAGTTCTCAGCCACAATGGTGGCGCCACACGATTCTGCACGCTCGCGAATGATGTCTGTGGCAGAACAAAATTCATCGGGATATGACTGAGCATCGCCACAGCCAAAGACCGCGACTTCTTTTCCTTGAAGCAGTGCTTCAGAAAAGTGATCGATGAAAACCTCAAAATCATCTTGGAGTTCACCATCACCCCAAGTTGAAGAACCAAACAAGATTCTTGTCGCAGCGGCAATGTCTTCTGTGGTGACATCGGTCACATTCATCGTTTGAGCCTGATCACCTAAGGCTTGAGCGATTAAATCAGCGACACGTTCTGTGTTTCCAAGTGTTGAACCATAAACAATCAATGTATGCATGGTAATGCCTCCTTAAACTAATTTGTAATACAACTTAGTTTACCATGATTTCGAGAAAAAACCAAGATTTCTATTGTCGACTGTTGTGTGGTTTGTTTAGGACTCTGTGTTTTTGGGTCGTACGAGGAGCAGAACAAACAACTCAAAAAAGCCAAGGTTCCAAAGAAATATGGTGGGATAGAAGACAAGGATTAACAGCGTGGAGGCACCTTGGGCAATCACTAAGAGCATCATCATACACAAAGACACCAACAAACTTATGAACGTCCATCGTTTGATGATGCGACGGGTCCGTGGTCGTTTGAGATAAGGGATGCTTAGGACATTTAAACTCAAGCCCAATGCGGTTAAAATGAGCAACGTGGTGTCTTGCATCGTCAAAACTCCTTTTTATGGATACTATACCATGAACTTAAGCCCTCGTGAAGGGAATGGTCATGGTTTCTTAATTTTGCGTGGTATAATAGTTCTAGATGTCACCATTGAAAGTGAGACTTTAATGAAAAAAATCATAGTGCTTCTCCTGCTTAGTGTCTTAACCATGAGCTTGGTTGCCTGTCAGACTCCGCCCACGACAGACACAGGCCCCATCGCGCACATCATTGAGCATCTTGAAGAGGCGATTCCACAACAGATCAATCAGAGTTTTGATTTACCCACCTATGCATCGACACAGATTCTTTGGACCGTGGGTGATACGTCCTTAGACGCTTTGTTTGTCTATGCCGAACCTTTCTTTGACAAAGAGATTACCATAAACGTTGAAATCACCCATCAAAACACCACCTACACGCACACCTTTACACGTCAACTAATCGCCCGTGACTCTGCCTTAAACGTCAGCACACTCTACATCGAGACCGCCACCACAGACCCCATTGAAAGACGATCGAGCCAAGACATTACGTTTAGGCTGGTGAGCACCCAAAATGGCCACACCCAGGTGGTGTTTGAAACAGACCAAGCACAAATACGAGGCCGCGGCAATTCCACATGGGACATGCCTAAAAAACCGTATCGTATCCGCTTTCGTGAAGCGGTGTCAATCCTTGACTTGCCTGAGAGTCGAACGTATGTACTGCTCGCGGAGTATGCGGATAAGTCCTTACTAAGAAACACCATCGTGCATAAGTTTTCAAGCCGCCTAGAACACCTCTCTCACACCATCACCACACGTGTGGTGGAGCTTTACCTGAACGGGGAATACCAAGGCATCTATACGTTCACCGAGCAAGTGGAACTCGCCCCCTCTAAACTCTCTTTTGAGAGCATTCCTGGGGTGTTGGATACAGGGTATTTCTTAGAACTTGATCAACGTTTCTTTGATAAAGGCGGGGTCGCAGGTCTTGATGGCTTGTTTGTCTCTGGCTATCCCTATGAACTCATCCGTCCTGATCCCACACACCCTGATTTTACCCTAGCACAACTTGCCTTTATACAACAGCACTTCTTGGACATGGAAGCCGCATTGATTGCTCAATCAGGCTATGAAGACTATCTCGACATTGACAACTGGATCGATTACTTTATTGTCCAAGAGCTTTTCAAAAACGTCGATGTTGGATGGAGCAGTGTGTACATCTATAAGAAGGCAGGCGAATCGCTTCGCTTAGGCCCACTTTGGGATTTTGATTTGGCGATTGGAAACGCTGATTACATCGATTATGCGCCGGAGAACTGGTATGGCATGCGAGCGTATAAAAACCGGTGGTTTCAATTGATGATGGCCATCCCAGAAGTGCGTGAGCAGTTTAAGCTGCGTTACTTAGAACTGTATGAAGATGACATTCCAGAAATGCTCGAGGCGGTGAGCGCTTTAGGTGATGCCATGAGTCCGCTTGCACAGCGCAACTTTGACCGTTGGGATATCCTCGCACAATACGTTTGGCCAAACCCTCCTGGAATGGTGGGCAGCTCTGAGTATGCGTCTCAAGTTGAGTATGTCCACAACTTTATCCAAAGACGTGCGGCATGGATGGCGCAAGAAGTACGTTCAGACGCCTTTGCACAAGGGCGTTTTGAACCTTGATGATGTTTTGATTTTCTACTTTTACCTAAAGACGCAGTCGGCTGCGTCTTTTTTTTCTTTGGTTTTGTGTGTTCTAGAGATTGGCATGTGCTTTTCTTTATACTTTTTAACACGTTTTTTACAAAAGTTAGTCTATAATAATAACATCTCGTTTTAGGAGGCTTTATGTTTAGACTTTCAAACTACACATTAAAAGAAAAAAGTTATATTTTATACGATGTTGCGAACTCAGCGTTTATCTTAACCATTGTCACGGTGTTGTTTCCTTTGTATTATCAAACCGTCGCCGCCAATGTGGAAAACAGGACACAAATCTTCGCGTTTGTAACCTCTGGTATTGCTCTGACGATTGCGATTATGTCGCCGATTGTTGGCGCACTCGCAAATTACCGAGGAAATAAGAAGAAATTTTTCGTCCTCTTCTTTGTCATCGGTCTCGTGGGCGGGTTTGGTTTAATACTTCCGGGGCTAAGCTGGGTGACGTTGTTGACCATCTTCGTCATCACAGAGATTGGTTACGGCATGAGCAATGTCATCTACGATGCGTTTTTAGTGGATGTGGCTGATGAGGATCGTCTCGATGTGGTGAGCTCAGCAGGGTATGGCTGGGGTTACATTGGCAGCATGGTCCCATTTATGATCGGGATCATCCCTTATGCGTTGGTAACGCTGGGCTTTTTAGATGCCTCGTATGAATATTTAAGCATCGTATTTGCGTTTACGTTGTCGCTGGGCTGGTGGGGGTTTTATACCATCCCTTTGCTTAAAAACGTCTCGCAAACATATGAATCTAAAGCCTCGAAGAAACCCATTCGGGATGCTTTCAAAAGCATCTACACAACGTTTAGAGACATTCGTTCTTACAAATACATTGTGCTTTTCATGGTGGCTTATTTACTCTACATCGATGTTGTGAACACGGTCATCCGTTTGGCCACCACCTTGGGGACCGAACTTGGGGTTGGGGTCACCACTCTGTTAGGGGTCGTCATCATGGTCCAATTGATTGGCT
>SKJA01000089.1 GCA_007116105.1 Candidatus Izemoplasma sp. | reverse complement strand
TTGATTTATCCTGCTTTAAACGAGCATAAAACGTGTCAGCGTCAAGTTCTATGTGGTCTAAGAATTCTTCATCATTCAAATGGATGCGTGAACGGATGATGCGAATGCTAGGGTCATACTCAAAATAATCTAAACATGCATTTGTGTCCACGACAAGACCGATATTTTTTTTCATACTACACTCCCTATTCTTGCTATTATAACATTCAAATTATAGCATTTACTGAGGTGTTTGCGACAATTATTTATTAAAAAGAGACCGCTAGGTCTCTTAAATAACATATTGGTTTCGGCCGTTTTCTTTGGCTTGATATAGCTTAGCATCTGCAAGTTTTAAAAGGTCATCAAGATGTTTCGAATCATCCAAACTGACTATTCCGAAACTTACTGTCACCGGGAAGCCAAGTTCATTGCTTAATATCTTAATCATTCTCTGTAATTTGAGAACCACTTCAATGGCTGCCTGAGAGGTCGTTTGTGGTAAAAGCACCATAAATTCTTCGCCTCCCCAACGTGCTGAAGTATCATACTTCCTCAAGTGTGTTGTTAAAACCTTTGCAAGGCCTTTTAAGACCTCATCTCCTACAAAATGACCTTTGGAATCATTGATGTGCTTAAAATGATCCACATCAAACAAGATTATACTCATCGCGAGATTATGTCTTAATGAACGTGAAAGCTCTTTTTCGGACACCTCAATAAAATGAAGACGATTTGAAAGTTTAGTCAGGTAATCTGTCTTTGAAATTTCACGAATACGCTCTTTATCTGTAGCATAAACGAGTGAGGAAGCCAAGATCGAAAGATAAAAAATAGAAATCACACCATAAGCCATTCGATCACGCACGATCAAAGCATCATAAGCGTGATCTTCGCTAATACTATACACATACCCAATGGGCAAAGCATCAATGTTTCGGATAGAGACAAAGTGTGCGGTATAATGTCGTCCTTCATAGGTGGTGTGAACACTAAAATCTTCCTCGTGTCGCATTGGTTCATCAACGAGGGGCTTTAAATGTTCTAAGAAACGCTCGTAATGGTCGTCCTCAAACAGTGTTCTACGAGCTAAAGAAAGTTGTTCCACACCGATGTCGAAAAGGTATCCATCGTGTAAAGGACTGGTTTGATAGTTCTCTAAATAGGCATCGAATACTAAGTCTTCAACAATGCTTCTTTGAATCGTGAAAGTGTGTGTTCGTGAGGGTTCAATTGTAAAGAGTGTGTCGATCACAGTTGCGATTGAAATGGAAATCTCCACACTCCCAACATGATTATTTTCATGAAAAAGCGGGAAAACAAACCGGTATCCATTAAAAATTCTACCTTCTTCAAACCCTTGAACTGGGCGCCATTCTGTGTTTGCCAAGCGGATGGATGTTCTAACATCCATTAGGTTATCTCCGAAGGTTTCAGGGGAATGAAATCTTAAAAAGCTTTCACCGTTAGGAAGATGAAAGTGAAGCTGTCTAAAATTAAACTCGAGTATTTCTTCATACGATAATTTCAAGTGATTATACAGCTCTGTTCGGGACGTGTTTTTTAAGATTGGGTCTTCACTGCTGCCGCCCACCATCAACGAGGTGGTGGTGTCGTCTATCAGAGTGTTGAAAAGATAATTTGAAAAGTCATAGTAACGATTAATGGTTAAATCTATTTTTTCAGCATAGGATTGATTGCTTTGGATAAGGTATTGTTCACGCGTATTGAGGGCGCTTGAACGATAAAAAAGGGTTGTGACCAACCACAAAATTAAAAAGATTGAAACCAATAGAAGGTAAATTCGTTTCTCGAAAATTACTTTCATGAGAACCCCTAATGTAATGATTATTAAATATATCTTAAATCGACTTATATAAAAATGCAAGTTTAAGTCACAAGTGTCAAATATTGACACACTTTAATGAGCCTATCGTGTCTCATCCACATAGGTTGATAATAAAAATCTCTCAATGACGTCGATAGAATAACAATGTCTTAAAATATTGTAATCTATTTAGCCCTTTGTTATAATGAGATATCTGAGAAAAAAAAGGAGAAGAATATGGCTATATCATTTTGTGAAGCTTGTGCGGAAGCGAACAAAAGTGGTGAGAAGTCAATCAAGATGACGCGTCAAATCAAAGGAAAACCAGTCACACTGGAACTGGACACATCCCTCTGTGTTGAGTGTGCAGAACCTCGCGACCAACGCCGTCTTGAACGCCACGTAACACGGTTGTTTATGGATGCTTACCGAGAAAAGCATGGCATCATTACAACCTCTCGCATCATGACTTTAAGAAAAAACATGAACTTGAACCAACGTGATTTTGCACGTCTTTTAGGAATGGGTGAAATCACAGTTGCTCGTTATGAAGCAGGACACATTCCTTCAAGAACCAATGCGGCCCTTATTGAGCGCGCTCAAAATTTGGAATCTGTCATGGATTTTTATGAAAAGAACAAAGATGCCATATCACCAAAAGGGCAAGACAACATCAAAGCCTTTATGACCAAAGCGAAAACCAAAGACACTTCGTACTCAAGTTATAACTTAGAGCTCACAGAAGACGCATTAACCTTTTTGACTGACATCGCGCACGAAGAAGGGTTTAGACTCAGTTTTGTCCATCTTTCCCGGATGCTCTATCATGCTGATATGTTGGCGTATATGATGGGCACAAAAACCATCACAGGGCTTAACTATTACCGTTCTGAACTTGGACAAACGCCGGATCATTTGATGTCTATTGTCGAACGTAGCCCTCATGTTCGTCTAAAAGCTGAAGGGGCTGCGATTTTTATTGTGAGCCAACAAACTCATCGGTTGTTAACGATCACACCATTAGAAAAAGAACTCTTGAACACCGTTTATCACCGCTACAAAATGTTCACAGTAGAAGAAATTCTTCATCGTGTACGAAAAGAAAAAGGGTATCAAAATACCAAACCTGGAGAATACTTCTCCTATGAGGACATATCAGAACTACGTTTAGGCTAAAGGAGGTCTTTATGAAAACCGTAATTGAACGTTTAAAAGCTTTCCGCGATGAACGAAACTGGTCGCAGTTTCACACCCCTGAAAATCTCGCGGTTTCGGTTACGTTAGAAGCCGCAGAACTGCTTGAAAACTTTCAGTTTCATACGGTTGAACCAGACCTTCAAAACATCCAAGAAGAACTTGCGGATGTCATGGGCTATTGTCTCTTGTTGTGTGATCATTATGGGTTCAATCCGGAAACAATCTTACTTGAAAAAATCGCAAAAAACGAAAAAAAATACCCCATTGATCAAGCTTATGGGTCAGCCCAAAAATACACAAAACTCAAAAAGTAAAGGCCATCCGCCTATGGATGGCCTTATTTTTTTAAATGTAAAGAAGAGTGTTTGTATTCCCTAGGTGTTAAATCGCGGTGCTTGAGGATGTCGTTGAAACGACGTTCAATCTGTTTTGCAAAAGCGTTATCCATCGGTGGAATGCCGGCCAGGGGATAAGTTTTTCCTAAAGCAGACCACTTTTGAGCCCCATGGGTGTGATAAGGTAGTATTTCAATTCGCTCAACACAACGGAACTTGGTAACGTAGGCTTCAAAGAGTGAAAGACTAAGCTCGTCGTCGTTGAGGGTAGGAATTAAAACATGACGCACAATAACCTTTTTTTGGAGTGTGTCGCAGAGTTCAAAGAACGCTTGAACCCCTTGATTGCTGGCACCCGTCAGGTTTCGGTGGGCGCCGTCATCGATGGCTTTAATGTCCAGTAAAACTAAATCAGTGAAAGCCAGTAACGCCCGTGTCTGTG
>SKJA01000104.1 GCA_007116105.1 Candidatus Izemoplasma sp. | reverse complement strand
TTAAACGACAACATAACCCTGCGTTGATTCCGCGTAATGCGACGGTGGATCGGCATTTAAAGACTGCTGAAGCCGGCGATTTGACACCATTTTTAGACTACATGGAAGCGTTGAAAAACCCTTATCAACACACCCCCATGCAACAACGTTACGCGGCTCCACCGCTTGACAATCCCACACGCTTCACGACGACGTGCGGCACTTAGGAGGTCCTTATGATCAGCTCAGTCAACAACCCATCGGTCAAAGAATGGGCAAAGTATCAACAAAAAAAATACCGTGATCAAGATCAAAAACTCTTAATTGAAGGACCCCATTTAGTCGACTTGGCCTTAAGCGAGGCCAAGGTTGAGGTCATCCTCACGCTGGAGCCGAACCCACACTACCCCCAGGCCCGCCAGGTGAGTGAGCATGTGATGAAAAAAATCACCGGCCACACCCCGCCCATCGCCGCAATCATCGAGAAACCTTCACCCAGTGGGGGTGAGGCGAGAGTGTTGTTGCTTGACCGTGTACAAGACCCCGGCAACATTGGCACGTTGATGCGCAGTGCGTTGGCGTTTGGCTTTGACCGTCTCGTGCTGTATCAATGTGCGGACCCTTACAGCGCCAAGGTGGTACGCGCCACTCAAGGCGCACTGTTCCGCTTGCCCATTGAAGTGTTGAAGGACCCAAACGACCTTCAAAAGAGGTTTCCACAGCACCAGATCTTAGCCGCCATGTTAGAAGGCAGCACCCCCCAACCACTCTGTGCTTCCTTGGTGCTGATCTTAGGCAATGAAGGTCAAGGGATTAGCGATGCCTTTTTAAACCAAGCCCACCAACAGCTCACCATCCAAACCCGCAACGTTGAAAGTTTGAACGTGGCGGTGGCTGGAAGCATTCTGATGCACCAACTGACCCAAGGATTAGACTTGTCAAGCACATAAAAGTATGCTATTATGTTAAGGCATATGGGTTAGAGGAGTGGGTCAGCGCCCACTCTTTTCTTTGCCAAATTAGGAGGTTACGATGGACGTATTAACACAACTCATCCACCGTGTGGTGGAACAAGAAGGCTACTTTGTTTATGCCATCACACTCGGACCCAAAGACGGCGAACAGACGTTGGTTGTCGACATTGAAGGGGTCGGATACCTCGGCATTGACGATGTGGTGAAAGTCAATCACGCGCTTTCCCAAGCGCTCGATGAACATGAAGAACTCATCCCTGGCAGCTATCAATTAGAAGTGGGCTCCGCAGACCCAGAGCGCGAGTTGACCACACTCGATCAAATGCGCCGTGCCATCGGACGATGGGTCTATGTTGAGACCCATGAACAACGCATTGAAGGTGGTTTAGATCACGTCAGTGAAGACACCATCGTGATCACAACCAAAAAGAAAACGCAACACACCATTCACCACGCCGACATCACTTTGTTGCGCTTGGCGATTCATTTTTAGGAGGACCACCATGCAATCAAAACCATTTTTTGAAGCACTCGAAGCGATCACCCATGAACGTGGAATCGAAAAAGAAAAGGTGCTAGAAGTCTTTGAAAAAGGCTTACTCAACGCGTACAAAAAACATTTTCAAACGCAAGATGTGGTACGGGTTGAATTCAATGAAGATCGCAATGAGATTCAAATGTATTGCGATTATTTAGTCGTCGAAGACGACACGCAAGAACCCAACCAAATCAGTTTAGCCAAAGCGCGTTTAGAACGTAAAACAATCAAAATTGGCGAGACTTTAACCACCCGCATTTCGCCCAAAGATTTTGGACGCATTGCCGCAGTCTCAACCAAGCAGATGCTGACGCAAGGGTTAAAAACGTTGGAGCGGGAAAAAATTTACGAACACTTCCGGGAACAAGAAGGCGAAATGACATCCGCTGAAATCGTCGCCATCAACAAAGATTACATCACCTTAGAAATGTCGATGGGCTTAGAAACATCACTGCCACGTAAAGAACTTTTACGCAGCGATGAAATTCGCATTGGCTCACGCATTAAAGTGTATGTGTCGAAAGTTGAACTAACGCCAAAAGGACCTAAAGTGTTTGTCTCACGGAACGATAAAAACTTAGTCAAGCGTTTAATCGAACAAATGACCCCGGAAATCACCGATGGCACCATTGAAATTATGGGTTTAGCCCGGGATGCCGGTTCACGCAGTAAAGTGGCGGTTTATTCACACGATGAAAACGTCGACCCTGTGGGCTCTGTGGTAGGGTTCAAAGGCAATCGGATTAAAGAAGTCTTAGAAGCGCTCCAAGGTGAACGCGTGGATGTCTATGCGTGGTCAAGCGACCCAGTCGAACTCGTGAAAAACGCCATGGCACCCGCCCGTGTTCATGCGATCAACACCGATAAAAAAGAAAAAACTGCGTTGGTCATTGTTGAAGATCACGACTTCACCTCAGCCATTGGGGCAAAGGGTCAAAACGTCCGTTTAGCCGCCCAATCGAGTGGCTATAAAATCGACATTAAGTCGATCAGCGATGCGGCGGAACTCGGCATTAGTTATCAGCCTCTGGTCGAAGAAGGTGACGAGGATGCCAACGAAAACGCGTAAAGTCCCTTTAAGAAAATGCGTGGTAACCCAAGAACGCTTACCGAAGAAAAACCTTCTTCGTGTGGTCGCGAATCAAGAAGGAAACGTCTTTTTTGATCTCAGCGGCAAAGCCAATGGGCGCGGCGCATACGTTAAAAACAGCGAAGAAGTCATCTTAAAAGCAAAACAAAAAGACCTCCTCGGACGCCACTTAGATGTGCGTGTGCCCGATGAGGTGTATGAGGAGCTTTATCGCTATGCCCAAGACCACATCTAACGCCCAACTGTTGGGCTTAGCCTTGCGTGCAGGGAAACTCGTCCACGGCGAAGAAGCCGTCTTAGAAGGGTTTCGTAAGCACCCTGTGTATTACGTCTTCATCGCCCACGATGCAGGCGCCAACATTCAGAAAAAAATCGCGCAAAAAGCGCATTTTTACAACATACCCATCAATCATGAGTTCGATCGTGAAGCGCTTCAACAAGCGCTTGGAAAAAACCGCACCGTGTGCGCGTTGACCGATCAAGGGTTTATCAAACTGGTGATTGAAGGTTAACAGAAAGAGGTGACTGGTATGAATAAACGTCCTACCAACAAACCACAAAACAGACGCCGAAAAGGCAAACCTAAACAAAACACCGCAAAACCACCAAAACTCAAAAAACTGCCTGAGTTTTTGAAGTATGAAAAAGACATGACCGTAGGTGAAATCGCGGAATACATTGGTCGTCCTGCGACCGATGTCATCAAGCGCTTGATGAAGCTAGGGGTCATGGCTGCACTCACACAAACCATCGATTACGACACCGCTGAACTGCTCATGGATGACTATGGCATCGGCATCGAGCTGGCTGCCTATTCTGATGAAACCCGCTTTGAAGACATTCCGGTTGACGACGATGCGAAAGATTTAGTCACACGTCCGCCGGTGGTCACCATCATGGGTCACGTCGACCACGGGAAAACAACCTTGCTTGACACCATTCGTAATGCCCGCGTCACCGCGGGTGAAGCCGGAGGCATCACGCAGCACATCGGGGCGTATACGTTTGATTACAACGGTCAGCCCATCACCTTCATTGATACCCCAGGCCATGCGGCCTTCACAGAAATGCGGGCGCGCGGTGCGTCGATTACCGACATGACGATTCTCGTCGTTGCGGCCGACGATGGCGTCATGCCGCAAACACGCGAAGCCATTGATCATGCCAAAGCCGCCAAAGTCCCCATCATTGTGGCAATCAACAAAATGGA
>SKJA01000038.1 GCA_007116105.1 Candidatus Izemoplasma sp. | reverse complement strand
TTCCGTGATGCGATGGTATTTTTTGAAACTCACGACATAAAAGAACAGTCCCACCTTCATTACCGTGTGCTTTATCACGAAGCCATGTATCGCTTGATGTCGGTGCATCAAAAATGGTTTTTAACCTATCATCATCACGAACAGGCACTAAAAGCATCGTTTGAAGCAAAACTTGTGTGTCGCTATGAGCGTTTAAAACTAGAACGAATTGAGACCTTAGCAAAAGAATCTATCACGCAAGCCCAAACTGAGTTAGAGCATCACGCGCTCAGTGGCGTTCATCCGAAAAACCAAAATCTCTTTCACCTTCTCAAGCATCGTCTCAAGGAAGAACCCATTCAAGTGAATGAAACCCCGCTTTCCTATGAAAAGAAGGACCGCTACTATTATGACTTAAAGCTGCGCGAAGCCGTGCTTCATGAGCAAGCGAATCCTGCCATCTTTGAAGACGTGCCTACCGTGGCTTTGATGAACAAAGCCAAACACGACCTGCATTTTAAAACCACCGCGGAAGAGAAGCATCATTTGTTGAAGACGGTGGCCATTCCAGGTGCTGTTAGAGCCCATGACTTCGTCTCATCCATTCATTTTATAAAGGCACAAATGGCTCTTTATATTGATCAAAAACGATACAAGGAAGCCATATTGTGCTGGCAGCGTTGGTTGGCTTTTTTTAACTTTTAAAACACACCGCTCTCCAAGTCAAAATGATTGTGATATAATGGTCCAAGACTGGAGGGTTGAGCATGGATGCCTCTCAACGCAGTGAAATGATGGGCGGAATGCCCGTTAAGAAATTATTGTTCGCACTCGCCGTACCGGCCACCATCGCGATGATGGCGAACGCCTTATATAACTTAGTGGATACCATCTTTGTTGCTTGGGGTGCGGGTGAGGTTGCGATTGGTGCACTCTCTATTGTCTTCCCTATTCAAATGATTGTCATCGCGTTCGGTCTGATGATTGGGATAGGCAGCGCTTCAGTGTTCTCGCGCGCTTATGGCCGCAACGACACAGAAACGATGAAAAAAGTGGTCATGTCCGCGCTCACACTCAACACCATACTATCGCTCTTGATGACGATAGCGGGGTTGGTTTTTATTGAGCCTTTGCTCGAATTGTTTGGTGCGACCGCTTCAAACATTGATTATGCGCGTGATTACATGGTGTATATTTTATGGTCGTTGGTGCCCTTTTCTGGCGCCATTGTCCTGAACAACTTAGTGCGTGCTGAAGGACGCCCGAAAGTGGCGATGATTTCCCTGTTGATTGGGGCTTTGCTCAACATCGTACTGGATCCTATTTTTATCTTCGACTTCAACTTCTTTGGTTTAAGAGGGTTAAACATGGGTGTTGAAGGCGCGGCGTTAGCGACGTTGATTGCGAAAAGTGCCTCCTTCATTTATGTCTTTATGATGTCGATGTCTAAAAAGTCAGCGCTTAACATTGATTTGCGGTATTGGTATAAACTTGATCCGCGCTTAACGCTTGAGACTTTTACCGTTGGATTTCCAACCTTTTTAAGAAACACGCTGGGTGCCTTGTTGGTGATCATCATCAACAACTTAATCAATTTTTATGCCAGTGGCGATCCCGCCATCTACATCTCCATCTATGGGGTCATCAACCGCTTGATTATGTTCTTGTTGTTGCCGGGGTTTGGGTTGGTCCAAGGCTTACAACCCATCGTTGGCTTTAATTTTGGGGCCGAGCGTTTTGATCGATTGCGCGACGTGCTTCGTTTTAGCATTCAACTGATCATGGGGTATTTCTTCTTCATGTTTTTGATGACGTTAGTCTTTGCCGAACCACTCTTCCGTTTGTTCAGTCGTGATGGGGATCCGTTTTTCATTCAAGAGGGCGCACGTGCCATTCGTATCATCGCCATTGGCTTCACGTTGATTGGCTATCAGATTGTTATGTCAGCGGTGTATCAAGCGATGGGCTATGCCTTTAGAGCGTTACTCATTGCCCTGTTAAGACAGTTTATTCTGTTCATACCACTGGCTTTACTGTTGACTTGGTGGCTGGGCATTGAAGGGGTTTGGCTAACGTTCTTAGTCTCCGATGTTACCGCAGGCGTCATCAGTTACTTTGTGTATCGATATGAGATGAATGCCTTATCTTTAAGGGTAGCACCCGCCGTATAAAAAAAAGAGCCTAAGGGGAATCCCTTAGGCTTTATCTTTGAGAATTTTTAACAGTTTGTTAGCAAGCCCTAAAAAGGCGACGCCATTAGACTCATTCATATCATAGACGCCCGTGTTTGGATCACTCGGCAGCTCAATCGGTATTTGGCTAAGGACATTGGTTTCAAGTTTGTTCGCGACTGTTTCGCCGCCGCCCTCACCGAAAATTGGATTGAGACCATTGGGTGTGGGAATACCTGCTAGGTTTTCCACGACCCCTAAAATAGGATGTTCAAGCTGTTTTGCGCCAAAACCGGCTTTAACCGCGACGTTTGAAGCGCTGTGATGCGGCGTCGTAATGATGAGCATGTGACATTGAGGAATCAGTTTTTGAATGTCCATCGCCACATCACCGGTGCCTGGTGGTAAATCGACGACAATAAACTCCGTGTCTTTATGCCAAGCCACATCATAGAAAAAGTGATTGAGCATTTTTCCTAGCATCGGACCACGCCACATGATGGGTTGGTCAGGCTGTAAGAAAAAAGCGGTGGAGATCAGTTCAACATCGTAATTCTTGAAGGGAATGATTTTTTCTTCTTCATCGGCTGAAGGGGTTTCAACGGCGACGTTCATCAGTTGAGGCACTGAACTGCCATAAATATCCGCGTCGATGATGGCGGTGCGTTTGCCTAAGCGCGTTAAAGCGACGGCTAAGTTAACCGCAACGGTCGATTTCCCGACGCCCCCTTTACCAGAGGCCACCCCGATGTAGACAATGTTTTTCGCTTCATTCAACACTGAGGTTGCTTTTTTTAAGGGCTCAAACTCGATTTTGAGTCCTTGGAAACCGAGATCGAGTTTGATGACTTTCGCAATCGCTCGGTTCAAGGTTTTTTTGACTGTATCGTCTAACTTATACACCCCAATGATGAGTTGAACCACATTGTCCTCATCCACATTGATGTAGCGAATGGCTTGGTTTTCAAGAAGGGTTTGATTGTTGCTAGGGTCAACGATGACCCCAAGATGGTCTTTTATGCTTAAAGTATCTTTCATTTTTTATCACCAGCATTCATTATAGCGGATTTCAGTGGGTCTTTCAAGGCCGTTCTCCGGGCCGGTGCGAATTCCCGTCGAACAAGGTTTTTTCGTGCCACACTTTCATACACCGTGGTTACCCGAAGTTCATACGCAAGATAGGGGTGTTTTTCCCGTTGGATTTTTGTGATCAACGGCAACGTCAATGTCTTTTTCACACGGTTTAAATGGGCTTGACCTTTCGCGGTCATCCCAAGCACACGCAGATAAGGCGGAAGTGGTTCTTGCAGTAACGTTTTCTTGGTGTTGAGCAAGACATGCATCAATGTGCGTCTCAGTTTGGCGTAGGTGTAACGAGGGGTTTTAAGCGCTTCAAGATAGGTTTCAAGGGACCCCGTGAAGGGTTGGTCCAATAAGCGGTGTTCAAGACCTTCCTCAACACTAAAGAGCGCCTCTAAATCTTCGGCTTCGCTTCGACCAAGCACGACCTTTAAGGCGTCTTCAAACTTGTCCAGGCTTAGGTAAGGCAAGCGCAAAAGATCGTCGTGAACGAGCTTCGAGACACTGTGTTCAACCGGCATTTGACGCTTAACGTGTGCGCGGATTGCCGAGGCACTTTGAATGGTTTT
>SKJA01000146.1 GCA_007116105.1 Candidatus Izemoplasma sp. | reverse complement strand
CGGTGTAGGTTAACGTATATTCGCCTAACGCATTGACGTCGACTTCACCCGCGACGGTGATGTCTTCGGTGACATCGCCATCGACGTTATCAAAGGCACTGACGCCTTCAAGTGCGTCAAATGGCACACCTAAATCGATGGTTGAGTTTCCAACGCCTGAGAAAATTGGCGCGATGGTGTCTTCAAAATCGGTGACAGGTTCAATCGATACGTTGTCAAAAATGATCGTTGTGAGTGGTGTTCCATTGGTGCCATCGGACATGGCAATGGTGCCCATTTCAAACAACAAGGCGCCATTCTCATTGGTTTCCCGTGACATAGGGAACACAAACTCAAACGTTTGCATTTCAGTGGTTAACTCAAAAATTTCTACTTGTCCTGGTTTAAAATCGACAAACCATGGTGCACGGTCGATCAGTTCACCGACTTGGACATGAAGCGCACGAGGCGCTAGTGCACGCGCATCAAAACGAACACGGTAGTTTCCACCTTGTTCAAAGGTGATGCCGACGCTTTCTAAGCGTGGACCCCACATTTGTGCGGTGACACCGTTGATGACAGCGTTCATTTCACCGTTGACGACGGTGAAATCGGCTGCCCCACCATCAATGCCCACGGTCCATTGCCAGAACGCGGTGCCTAAGTCGAAGTTGCCATTGGCCACCATGTCATCGCCCGCTAAGTCAGGGTCGACCACGACGTTCACAAAGCGTGTACGCTCTGTACGGTTGCCAGCACTGTCTTCGACCACATAACGTAGGAAGTAGGTGCCGGTTTGCTCGACATTGACCACGCCTGTGACGACGATGTCGTCGGTGATGTCACCATCAACATCGTCGATGGCTGTGACACCCGCAAGGGGATCAAAATCACTGTTCATAAAGATGGTGACTTCTTCCACACCACTGATGACTGGTGGGGTGATGTCTGCTTCGCCACGACATGCAGCAAGCGTTACGACAAACAATAATGATAAAACTGCTAAAAGTACTTTTTTCATTTCTTCTCCTCCATAGAGTTCATATAAATATGAATGTTTTTATAGTAACCCTCGCGTACTGCGATGGCGTGTTCCCCGTGCAATTCAGAACCATGAATGGTGATGCTATCATCGCCATGGGTTAAGACGATGGTGTGAATGTCACAACGTTCGTAGGTGGGCTCAAGACTTTCATTGGTGTAGGTGACATCGATGGTTTTTAAAAACTTAAACGTCACTTGACGGTTTTCGTCAAAAAACGAGGTTGGAAGTTTGGGAGCAAAGCGTAAGATGAGCGTGTCTTCTTCATATAGGAAGGGTGTGCCACCCGTCATCATGATTGCCCACATGTTCAGTGTTTCCACGGTGGAGCCACTGAGTCGAGCAAAGAAGCCTTGACCGTGAATGTGAGGATTTGGGTTGTTGCTTGGGGCGATGAAGCTTGAATTTTCAAGCGTACTGCGCCCATACACATGGGGGTCCATGAAACACACAAGGTTGGTTTCGATGGCTTCATAGAAGGCCTCGTATAAGCCAGCACGCAGTAAGCCTAAGAGGTATTTATAGCTCATGTGCAAGAAGTTACTCTCGCGTTCCAACCACCCTGGGGTGAACGCGTGAATCCGGCCAATTTCATGACTTTCATCCGCCAGTGACGCACTCGTTTTGTACATGTTGAGGGTGGTGTCGTAGATGTCGCTTTGAGTCACTGCGGTGTGGGTTAACTCCATGTTTTCTTGTTGAATGTGTGTTTTTAAAAGGCGCGCGGGTGCTTCTAAGAAGGCCGGCAAGGCATGTCGTTTGTACGCTTTAACACGAACGAAAGGATAGCCTTGTTTGTTTTTGAGTAAGTTCCCGTCCGCATCTGTGAGTTTCTCGTAGTCAGTCGCCTCATAGTATAAAAAGGTTGGAATCAGTCCATTGAATTCTTTGGTGAGGTGATTCAGACTGTGCTCAAGACGCGTTTTCACTTGTTTTAAATACCTGTGAAACGCCTCAGCGTCTAAGGGTGCAACCTCACCGCCAAGACCTAAACGAATCGCTTGACGATAGCGTTCTTTAGCGTCTTGACGTGTGTCATAAGAGGATTCGGTCGCAAGATCATGAAAGAAGTTTAACACTTCGCGTGGTAAGGTTAAAGGATCGTGTGTGGCATGGTCGAGGATGAAATCAACGATGCGTAAGAGCTCGAGCGTTTCAGAGACGCCTGAACCGATGAGTCCTGGCAACCCGTTCATGGCATCGTTCCAACCTGGTTTTTCCGCTTCCATCTCGATGCCGAGTCCTTCGGGGTCTAAGTTGCTGTGTTTGTTCAGGACGAGAATGAAGAGTTTGGTCATCAAGTCGGTGTGATAGCGTTGATCACCGAGTGTGGCCCAATGTGGATGGTGCGGGTTGCGTTGGTTGGGGGCGAGTTTCGCCTCATCGAAATGTCTTAAACTGCCGTATTGGCGGACCGTACCTTCTGGAGTTAGCACAATTTTTTCCGTTCTAGGTTTTACACTCACGGGTGAATCGTAGTAGGCGTAATCGGCTTCTTCATACAACAGTTGATGCATGCGATCAGGATAAATGGCTTCATAGGCTTCAATCAAGTCGAGAATGTAGGTGAAATGATCACTCCAGAAGCCTTCCCCAAAGGTGGCGTTGATGGAGCCTTCAGCGACGGTCATGATGTCTTCTAAGTAGGCTTCTGTGCTCGTTTTCACGTGCAGGCCATGCCGTTCGACGTGATTGACGAGGCGGCCAGGGGTGAATTGGGAGTGTAACACGGTTTTAAGATGGCTCGTGTCGCCTTCAAAATGGGTGTTGATCCATCGCTTTACATGGGTCTCATCCGGTAGACGATAGTCGATGCCATTGATGGAGAGTGGGTTATACCCATCCAGTTGAATGAGTGAGGCGAACTGGTGAATGTTGAACCTTCCTACTTCGGGATGAATGAAGGTGTCCATCCGCCGGTTTTGACACACGTCACGGAAGTTTCCGTTGCCTTGTGAATAATACTCCGGCGCTAAGGAAAAGAAATTATAGTCACGCTCTAAATCACCGTGCCGTCGAGAATACAAATGATAGATGCTTTTGCCAATCTTTAAGGGGTAGCCCCCACGCAAGACATTGTCTAAATAGTTTTGCTTGACGTACGCGTCAAACACCGGATTGGCGGTTTTAGTTTCGACGTCTTTTAACAACGCTTCAATGATGCTTGCGGCTTGACGCTCTTTGTCTTCCATCACCGCAACGGACGCATAGCTATCCGTGAAACGTTTTAAGACTTCGATGCTAGCGGCGTGCCCGCTGAGAGCGTAAAGCGTATACGATCCACCAGGTTCTAGCGTGAGTCGTTTAGGAATGAAGGCACACGGCAGTTTATTCGCAAAGATTTGGGGCTGTGCTATGAGATCCACCAAGGCCTGTTTGGCAAAGGCTTGAGGCGTCGTTTTCGCGGTGTTTTGGCCAAAGATAAGATTTTTATCGACCAACGGCGTAATCCGTCCATCGGCGTCAAAGGCGCAATAAAAGTTGCCTTCCACGACTTTGGTCACTTCGCTTGAATCGCCTGTGGAACCTCGCAGTTTGAAGAATGCCAACTTGTCTTCGAAATGATTGACATCAATCCAACTCGCAAGAACGTTTGAGACTGCTTTAAAGGCGTCGTTTTGAATGCCTGCAGGTAAGATTTCCGCAAGCCCATCCAAGACTTCAATGGTTTGTGGTTGGTCTTGATGATTGATCAGTTCAAGACGTCTGACCAACCCCGCAATGGGTGCTTCAACTAAACCGAAATAAGTCACTCTGACGGTCAGGTTTAGGGTAGGGTGAGTTTCTTCAAT
>SKJA01000179.1 GCA_007116105.1 Candidatus Izemoplasma sp. | reverse complement strand
GCTTCGGATGATTCATCGTATGTCACCGGTAAGCAATATGTTGCGGACGGTGGATTGATTCCTTAAGTTTTATTGGGTTTAAAAAAAGTCGTGTGCAAAGCGCAAGCACACGACTTTTTTTATGTGGTCAAAAAAAGCACAGCATCAAAAGATTGAGCTGTGCTGATGAAAACTTATTTCAATATTTTTTTAATGAGACCCACTTGTTTTTCAGAATACGGTGGATACAAAAAACTGGGGTCAAAACGTGTTGATTTTTTCATGTAAGCTTTACGATGAGAGAAGGTTTCAAGTGAATGCTTCCCATGGTAAGCACCAATACCAGACGCGCCTACACCACCAAAGGGCAAGTGCGGATTCGCAACATGCATGATGGTGTCGTTGATGGCGCCGCCTCCAAAGGATAGTGTGCTAAAGACGGTTTCTTGAGTGGCTTTGTTTTCAGAAAACAAATACAGTGCTAATGGTTTTTCATGGGCACGAATTTCCTCGATGACCTCATTGAGGTTTCGGTAGCTGAGGATGGGTAAAATTGGACCAAAGATTTCCTCTTTCATCACGCCATCTTCCCACGTCACCTCTTGCATCAGCACAGGGGATAAATAGCGAGTTTCCGGTTGATGTGTGCCTTCGTATATGACTTTTTTTGGATCAATGAGCGCTTTCAGTCGCGTGTAATGACCCTCATTCACAATGTGGCCCATCGCGTTTGGATTGTCAGGATAAAAGGACTTCAAGGTTTCGCTGAGGGTGTGCACAAAGTCGTCCACCACCGATTCATGAACATACACATAATCTGGCGCAATACAGGTTTGACCCGCGTTGAGAAACTTCCCGTACACAATGCGGCGTGCAGCCACCTTTAGGTTGGCGGTTTCATCGACAATGGTCGGACTTTTTCCACCAAGTTCTAACGTGACTGGGACTAAATTTTTAGCGGCGGCTTCATAGACTAACTGACCCACTCGAGTGGAGCCGGTAAAGAAGATGTGATTAAACGGTTGCGCCGTGAGACTTTGGGTCACCTCAGCACCTCCAGTGAACACCTTTACTAAAGCAGGCTCAAAAGCACCATTCAACATCGCTTCGATGACCGCGGCGGTGTTCGGGGTGAACTCACTGGGTTTAACGATGGCCGTGTTGCCTGCGGCCAACGCGCCAATCAATGGCTCAATGACTAACTGGAAAGGGTAATTGTACGGTCCTATGATCAGCACACTGCCCAGTGGTTCATCGCGTGTGTAAGACTTTGAACCCACTTGTGTCCAAGGGGTTTTCACACGTTTCACACGCATGTGCGGTTTAATCATTTTTTTCATGTCACGTAAGGATCTTAAAATGAAGCCTATTTCTGTGGCATACGCTTCAAACGGGGATTTTGCTAAATCTTGACGCAGTGCATCTTCGAGCGCCTGTTGATGAGATTTAATGGCCGCTTCAAGGGTGTCGAGTGCGTGGATCCGAGAAGACAGTGATAAGGTTTGGCCATTGTTAAAATAGTCTTTTTGCTGTTTTAAGATGGTTTCAATCATGAACATCCCTCCGCCCTTATTTTATGCCTTTTTTCAGCATTTTCTTAGGATAATGCTTATTGATTTGGTTTAAAATTTCCGACACTGCGTCGTCTTTTTGCACAGGAAGTTTTTCTTTAAATATATCCAGTTGTTTAAACAAGCGTTCCGTTTTTTCAAGATGACTTGCGGACACGCCTAATAAATGCACGGTTTGTTCCTCGTAAAGCGCATCAAAGAGTCGCTCAACCTCGAGCATGATGGCATCGAAATCTTGAGTATGATAGGGAAAAGAAAAGGCTTTAGAGCGCGTGTTAAACTCATAATCGCGTACTTGGACCGTGATCGTTTTCGTTTTAACATCCGCATCCATGAGACGTCGGACCACGCGTTCTGTCAGTTGTTCGAGCGCTTCTAAGCACTCTGTGTATTCGTGTAAGTATCCGTCATACGTTTTTGAGTTTCCAATGCTTTGATGTTTTTCCTGTCGGGTTGGATCGATTACGCGATCGTCATGACCATGGGCTTTGGCGACAAATGACACCGTCGAGTTTCCTAAAAATTTACTGAGCTTATGTTGATCGGGATAGTGTGCTAAATCACCGATGGTGTGAATGCCTAGCAGTTTTAAGTTCGGTACCGTCTTTTTGCCAATGCCATGCATGGACTCGATGGGCAAAGGCCACAACACCTTAGGCACATCGCGCTTGCGCAATACGGTGATGCCCAAAGGTTTTTTCATGTCTGAAGCCATTTTCGCTAAAAACATGTTCGGTGCAATCCCAATTGAACAAGGCAGTTTAAACTGCGTGTTCAGTTCTTCTTGCATGCGTAAAGCCACCGCCACTGCGTCTTTTCCTTCACAGTAATGCGTCATGTCGATGTAGCCTTCATCAATTGAAGCTGGTTCAATCACATCCGTGTACTGTCTTAAGTACTCAAAGAATTGATCACTCTTTTCTTCATACAAAGGAAAATTAACAGGCAACAACTTCAGGTTTGGACACAAACGACGGGCTTCACCCACCGACATCGCGCTGGTGACGCCATATTTTCTTGCTTCGTAATTTGCGGTTGTCAAAACACCTCGTCCTGAGGCACCACCGATGCCGATCGGTTCGTGCAGTAACGAGGGATTCAGCGCAATTTCGCAGCTGGCAAAAAACGCATTTAAGTCAATGTGGAAGATGATTTGGTATTTTTGCATGCTTTCCCTTTTCAATTCATAGAGAGTTTTGTATAATGAGTACAGCACTTAAATAAAGAGGTGAAAAGATGCCTGAAAGTAGAAAACGGGTCAAAAAGACACAGCACGATGTGACACCCGTCTATAAAAACCCACTCAAAAGTCGCTGGGGAAAAATCACCGTTATGATTTTAGCGATTGCCTTTGTTCTAGGACTTGTGTTAACCACCGTCATCATCATGATCTTAGCCATCACTGGTGCATAAAAAAGCGCAATGCGCTTTTTTTATGCTTCAACATCCAACAGTTCTACTGCGGCGGTTCGACTGCTTTGGGTGAGTCGTCCATCGCTCATCATGAGTGCTAACGCATCCACCCGTTGTTCGCCTGTGACGGTTTCCATCGCAGCCAATGTGCGACCTTGTTGGGTCGTTTTTTTTATGACCATATGGTGATGGGCTTTGGCGGCGACTTGTGGAAGGTGCGTGATCGAAATCACTTGAACATTCTGAGAGAGCGCTCGCATTTGTAAACCGACTTGTGAAGCCACATAGCCACTCACGCCGGTGTCGATTTCATCAAAAATTAAAGTGGCAAGCTGATTTTTTTGCATCAAGGCTACTTTCAATCCCAACATCACCCGAGACAGTTCACCGCCTGAGGCCACTTTGCTGAGAGGGTTTAAAGGCTCTCCTGGGTTGGTTGAAATCATAAACTCGATGTCATGTGGTTGTGTGTGTGTGTACGCATCCACCGAGTCATAAGGACTCAGCATGACGTCGAAGCGTGTGCCTTTAAGCGCCAGATTCCCAAGAATGGGGGTCAACTTTTTCGCGAGTTCGAGCCCGCTTTTTTGATGGGCTTCACGAAGCACTTTAGCGGCTTCTTGGACCTCTTGCTTCGCCCTTTGAAGTGTGTTTGTTGCGTCGTTGAGCGTCATTTCAAAATCATCGAGAGTGCTCAGCGTTTGTGCGAGATCATGTTGTTTCGCAATCAAGCCTTCAACGTCAAGTTTATGTTTGCGTTTCAACGCTTCAATCTCGGTTTCACGTGCTTGTAAAGAAGCCATTTCATCCGCGTCAAAATCAAGCGACTCTAACGTTGCAGCCAGTGTTTCTTTAATATCATCAACCTCATAATAGGCCGTCGCTAAGCGTTCAGAAAGCGCTGCAT
>SKJA01000034.1 GCA_007116105.1 Candidatus Izemoplasma sp. | reverse complement strand
TTACATGGTCGCATCGATTTAACACAGGCAGAAAGCGTCCTTGACGTCATCGAGTCACGCTCTGAGTTGACCCTAACTTTAGCCAATCAAGGCCTTTCCGGTAAAGTGTATCAAACGATTGTTGGTTTTCGCGCAAAGCTTTTAGAGATCATCGCCCAAATCGAAGTCAACATTGATTATCCAGAGTACGACGATGTGGAAGAGATGACACAAACGATGATCGTACCAAAAACGCAACAGCTGGTCGATGACATTCAATACTTACTGAAAAAAGCCCAATTGGGTCAAGTCATCAAAGAAGGCATTAAAACGGCCATTGTCGGTCGCCCAAACGTCGGGAAATCTTCCTTACTCAATGCTTTGCTCAATGAAGAGAAAGCGATTGTGACCGAGATTCAAGGCACCACCCGTGATTTGGTTGAGGGCACGTTGATGGTGGGGGGCATCATTCTCCATCTCATCGACACAGCAGGCATTCGCCATACGACCGATCGGATTGAACAAATGGGCATCGAGAAAAGTCGTCAAATGGTGAAAGAAGCCCAACTTGTCTTGGTGGTACTCAATCAAAACGAACCTTTAGGTGAGGATGATTTAGCCTTGCTTGAAATGACCGAACACAAGAAACGGATTCTCATCTTAAACAAAAGTGATCTTCCAAACAACCTCGGGCGAGAACTTCCCGACGCCATTCCTTTGAGTGCTCTTTTGGGACATAATCTCAACGCCTTAGAAACACGCATTGAGACACTCTTTTTTGCGGGAGAGATTCCTACCTTGGATGAAACCACGCTTTCAAACGCCCGGCACATTGCGAAAGTGACCCAAGCGAAGCAACATCTAGAAGCTGCCCTTGAAAGCGCGCATGCGTGGATGCCTGTGGACATGGTTGAAATGGACTTAAAGCTCGCCTGGGAAACCTTAGGAGAAATCATTGGTGAAAGTAAAGATACCGCACTTTTAGACGCTTTATTCTCACAATTTTGCTTAGGAAAGTAACCTTTCGAGGTTGCTTTTTTTTATGAGTCAATGGATAAAAATGAATAAAAAATAATTTTGTGGAATTTTATTGAATTTTATGGTAAAATGACGGCATAGGAGGTGAGGTTATGGCGTTTGAATGGACATCACGCAAGAAAAGCGACGGTATGGCTACGCTTTATGAAAACAACATCACACTCAACAAGAGCGCGAGCAGTTATTTTGAAAAAGCGTATCGCGTGATGCTTGGGTTTGATCCGGATGCAAAACGTATTGCGGTGAAGCCCATCACCAAACAAGACTACGAACGTGGCATCATTCCTGAAGAAAAGCGCCACAAAATTTCATTGAGACCCTCATACGCAAGGGTCAGCAACAAACGCTTTATGCAAGACATTGCGTCCCTACTTGGCATCACGCTCAAAGACAGCGCTGCCATTAAGGTTCGCACACATTGGTCGCTTGAAGACAAGGCTTTAATCATTGACCTCAAGCAACTTGAAGGAGGAAACGTATGAACGATATCGCCTTGACGTTTATGATTTTATGGTTTGTGATCATCATTGGCTCTGCGGTGGTTGAAGTGTTGACGATGGATTTGACCAGTGTATGGTTTAGTCTTGGGGCGCTCGTGGCGTTCTTGCTCGGCCTCGTTGGCGTTCATCCAATCATTCAGTTAATTGTCTTTATTCTTGTCTCCGTTGCGCTGTTACTGAGTGTTCGTCCGATCGCGAAAAACTACTTTCGCACCAACATTATTTCAACGAACAGCGATCGTTTAGTGGGGAAAACCGCCCTCTGCACAAAAGTCATTGAAGAAGGCGCACGTGGTGAAGTGAAAGTCGACGGCAAAATTTGGACCGCCATTGCACATGATGGTTCCGCCATTGAAGAAGGCCAAAAAGTCGAGATTCTCGCGATTGAGGGTGTCAAACTCATCGTGGTTAAAGTATGAGTGCTGGGTTTTTTCGGCGCTCAGGGAGTTTTATTTTAGACATCACCTTGCTTTTAGCCATTGTGTCAACGTTGTTTAGCCTTGTGGGCGGACCGTTAATCCGTGCACGACTTGACGATTTTGATGTCTTATACGCTTCCTTTATCGAAGCTCAAGAAAGCCGTTTAGATGAGGTTAGAGAAGCCACAAACGAACGCGACCTAGGACTCATTAGCGAAGCGCGCTATCAAGAACGTCTCACAGAAATTAACGCCTTTTACGATGAAAACTACGCGGCCGAGGCGACGCTGTTTGGACAGTATGTCTTAGCCATTGTCAGTTATTACTTTGTGATGTTGACGCTGTTTAATTACCTGTATCATTTAGGGTTTAAAGGCCGCACATTGGGTCGCAAACTGTTTAAGTTACGACTCGCCGGCAAAGTCACATGGTGGACTTTGTTGATGCGTGAAGTCTTTTGGAAGTATTTTTATTGGGCCTTCACACTCTTTTTCGGTCTTTTCCTCGATTTCATTCTTATCGGAGTCACACAATCACACAAAACATTGCGTGATCACTTAACCGGAACACGCGTGATTCTCGAAGATTCACTGTACGCGTTTTAAACCACTCAAGACATTTTTAAAAAAATAAATTATAGGAGGGCATTATGCCAGGAGGATTTGGATTAATATTATTCATTATCATCATTCTTGTGTTAGTTGGCTACATTGCAACACGTTTTACCATCGTCACCCAATCAAACCGTTTCATCATCGAACGTTTGGGTGGGTATCATGCAACTTGGGAAGTCGGACTTCACTTTCTTGTTCCCTTTATTGACCGCGTCAAACAACGGGTGTCAATCAAAGAACAAGTGATCGATTTCGACCCACAACCCGTCATCACGAAAGACAACGTAACGATGCAAATTGACACCGTTGTGTTCTATCAAGTGACCGATCCTAAACTCTTCACTTACGGGGTCGACCAACCGCTTAAAGCGATTGAAAATTTAACCTCGACCACCCTGCGTAACATCATCGGGGATTTAGAGTTGGATGAATCACTGACCTCGCGTGACATCATCAATGAAAAAATGCGCGGCATCTTAGACGACGCGACCGACCCTTGGGGTATTAAAATCAACCGTGTCGAAGTTAAAAACATCATCCCGCCAAAAGACATCCGTGAAGCAATGGAAAAACAAATGCGCGCGGAACGTGAAAAACGTCAATCAATCTTGATTGCAGAAGGTAACAAACGTTCTGCCATCTTAAACGCTGAGGGTGAAAAAGAATCACGCATCCTTCGTGCGGATGGTGAAAGACAAACCCGTATTTTAGAGGCTGAAGGTCAAGCCGATGCCATCTTAAAAGTTCAAACCGCAACCGCAAAAGGGATTGAAATGATCCGTAAAGCGGGCGCTGATGAAGCCTTCTTACGCTTAGAAGCATACAAGACGATGGAAAAAGTGGCCGATGGTCAAGCCACAAAACTCATCATTCCTTCGGACTTACAAGGCATGATTGGCTTAGCTTCAAGTGTTGCTGAAGCGATTTCTAAAGAACCTGCAAAACCTAAGAAACCTGAATAACATCCATAAAAAAAACTCGTTCATCACGAACGAGTTTTTTGTTGCCAAAAGGTTTTAAGCTTATGCATGATCAGTGGCGGGAAAAAGACAACGTTGATGGTCAACACCATCGTCAACCGCCAAACCATAGACACATTCTGACCACTGAAAAAGCCATACAGAAGAAGACCGGTAGACAGAATCAACGTAAGATACTTGAGAAGATTCCGCTTAGGTTTCACAAACAAAGACACATATGGTGTCGCTGTAAAGAGCCATATCATGCTCAGCCAATCGTCTGTGAGTAAAGACAACAAGACGTAAAGCCACAACACAAACAATGGAAGACCATTCACCACGCGACTTCTCACATTCCCAAG
>SKJA01000001.1 GCA_007116105.1 Candidatus Izemoplasma sp. | reverse complement strand
ATTCCAATGAGCGTGTGCGGTTGTTGATGCAGCGCCTTGATGGCGGTGATGGCACTTTGGGGGATTGTACGACCGATGGGGTCATACAAGGTATGGTCGACATCGAAAAAAACAATTCGTTTCAAAAGCCTCACCTCCGCTAAAATTATACCATAAACATTTGGGGATTTGCGGCTTTTAAGGTATAATGTAGGAAGTATTTAACACTATGTTAGGAGGCTACATTGTGCCACATCCTTTTTTAAAGTCGCATGAAGTGGGTGTGTTTGCGCTGGGTGGTCTTGGTGAAGTAGGAAAGAACATGTACTGCATTGAATATCGCGATGAAATCATCGTGATTGATGCCGGCGTGATGTTTCCAGACGAACAACTTTTAGGGATTGACTACGTCATTCCCGATTATTCGTATTTAATTGAACATCAAGACAAGATTCAAGCGCTTATCATCACCCATGGACACGAAGATCATATCGGGGGGATTCCTTGGTTACTTAAACAAGTGAAGATTCCCAAGATTTATGCGACAGGGTTAGCCACTGGGCTGATCCGTAACAAAATGCAAGAACACCCAGGCGTTCATCTGCCGATGTTTGAATATTTTGAAAACGACATCTTACGCTTTAAAGAGCTCTCTGTGAGTTTTTTTCGCGTCAACCATTCGATTCCTGACAGCTTTGGGATCATGGTGAAAACACCCCAAGGGGTGATTGTCCACACAGGAGACTTCAAATTTGATTTCACCCCCACAGGACCCGATGCAGATTATGCGAAGATGGCCAAATTTGGTCATGACGGCGTCTTGTTGTTGCTCAGTGATTCAACCAACAGTGAACTTGAGGCGTTTTCCAAAAGTGAACGTTTAATCTCACAAAGCATCTCAGAAATCTTTTCCCGTATTGAAGGACGCATCATCATCGCGACGTTCGCCAGCAACATTCACCGCGTCCAACAAATTGTGCAGGCGTCGATTGCGGTGGGTCGTAAGATTGCGGTGTTTGGTCGTTCGATGGAACGCACCATTGAAGTGGGCCAAGACATGGGCTACATTAAAGCGCCGCATGGCACCTTTGTCTCAGGCCGCGCATTGCGTCATTTTAAACCTCAAGAAATTACGATTCTGTCCACCGGCTCACAAGGTGAACCGTTTGCGGCACTCTCACGGATTGCGGCAGGGTCGCACCGAGACATTAAGCTGCAACCTGGCGATACCGTGATTTTCTCTTCATCCCCGATCCCCGGCAACGCCGCAAGTGTCAATAAGACCATCAACTTGTTGTTTAAAGCCGGTGCCAACGTCATCACCAACTCACCGTTAACCGACACCCATACCTCGGGTCACGCGGCCAACGATGAGCTGAAGTTGATGCTTAAGCTGATTAAACCGAAATACTTTATGCCCATTCATGGGGAGCACCGGATGCTTAAAATTCACCAAAAAACGGCCTATGCGTGTGGCGTCAAAGAAGGCAACGCCTTTGTCTTAGACAACGGCGACATGTTGGCCGTGACCAACAACTCAGCCCGCCTCGCAGGCAGTGTTCCAGGCCAAAGTGTCTACATTGATGGCAAAGGCATCGGCGACATTGGTACGGTTGTTTTAAGAGACCGTAAAATTCTCTCCGAAGAAGGCTTACTTTCCGTGAATGCCGTGGTTGACATCAAAAACCAAGTGCTCTTGGGTCGTCCGATGGTCATCTCACGTGGCTTTGTCTACATGAAAGAACAACAAGAACTGACCAATCAACTCACGGAGCTTGTCAGTCGTTATTTCGAAAAAGCACTGCAAGATCCCAACGTCAACGTGCCCATCTTAAGACGCGATGTGATTCGTACCTTAAGTGAGTACATTCAACAAAAACTCGATCGCAATCCGATGATCATGCCGATCATTGTCGATGCGAGCGCAAACGCTTAAAACAAAAATGCTTTCACGGGTTTCGTGAAAGCATTTTTTTTAACTCTTTTGAATGCGGGGATGGGGGTTGGGCCTTTTTTTGTTGAGCACGTCTTTCATGCCTTGAAAGATCTTATAAGTCATCAAAGCGTCTTCTAAGGCATCGTGTTTTTGGGTGTGTTCTAACTGATGGCCATACAGTTCATACGCTTTGAGTAAGCCCAGGTCATCTTTGTATAAAAAGACGTTTTTATGCAGCTGCAATAAATTGACAAACCGCAACCCTTCCACTTCTTTGAGGTCGTGGATTTGGAGCGCTTCTTTGAGGGCAATGTGATCGTTTTTACCCCACACAATGATCGCCGGTTGATACGTTTTGATGTCGTGTGCGAACTCGTCGTAAAAGGTTTTAAACGTCACACCGTTGTCGACATCGCTTTGCGACAGCGATAAAAACTTTAGCGTCCGCTTACTGAGGGTAGGGTGTTTGTGTGGTTGAATGAAGGTGCTTACCCGTTTGAGGAGATGGTTGTGATGATCCACTATGACATACCCCACTTGAATGATCTCTTGGGTAAAGTGTTTGTCCAAATAATATGGATGCATGCTCATCTCCATGTCCAAAAACATCATGTGGCGCATCGAATTAAGCAGCTCTTTCGTTTCACTGACGATGCTTTTTTGGGAAAAGACAATGCGGTTGCGAGGGTTTTGACCATAGATTTTATGAATGTGCTGGACTTTCCACTTTGGGGTGCGTTGTTTGCGTGGGGCGAGGGTTAAGAGCACACGGTGCCCTACTTGCAGGTGCATCATATGACGCGCAAAGAGACCTCGTTCTAAATAAATGCGATACACTCTTTCATGCGCCGCGAGGGTGAGGATGCGTTGTTTGTCGTCGAGTGCTTGGATACGGCCATAGATTTTCATGAGGACTCCTTCTGTCTAAGCGTGGTGTGGATGCGTTCGATCGTTTTGGCGGGAATGCCGAGTTTTTTTAAAGATTCTTCGGACGCATTCGCAATGCGATCGATGGTTTTAAACGTCTCGAGTAATTTTTTCTTCGTTTGATCGCCCACGCCTTCAATGGTGTCAAGGATGCTTTCAAAGACGGCTTTTCCGCGCAGTTGTTGGTGGAAGGTGAGGGTGAAGCGGTGGACTTCGTCTTGCAAGCTCCCCAGCAAACGATACACGCCGCTGTTTTTTTTCAGTTCATAGGTGGTGCCATCGGCGTCGAGTAAGTAGGAGGTTTTGTGGTCTTGACTTTTGGCCAAACCCACAAACGGAATGTCAAGGTTGAGTGAGGCTAACACGGTGCGTGTGACGTTGATCTGATGGATGCCCCCATCCACAACAATCAAATCCGGCAAGGTCAGTTGATCCATTAAGACTCGGCGGTACCGGCGATAGATGACTTCTTCCATCATCTCCGTGTCGCCGCGTTGTCGATCACTTTCAGCCAGTTTGAATTTGCGATAGCTTTGACGATCGGGCTGACCATTGACAAACACCACCATCCCTGAGACAGGGTACTCCCCTTTGATGTGGGAGTTGTCAAACGCTTCAATGCGGTATGGGGTGGGAATGCCAAGAAGCTCTGAGAGTTCATCGAGTGCGCCAAAGGTTTTATCGTGCGTGGCTTGGAGTTGTTTGTCATGCGACTCCAACGCGTCATGAGCGTTCATGAGCGCAATGTCCATCATTTGCTTTTTCACGCCGCGCTGCGGGGTGTTGACAGAAATCTCAAGCATCGCCTCTAATGCGCTCACAAGCGACGCTTCGGAAATGAGTATTTCTTTAGGTTTGGGGTAAAACTCATAAAATTGTAAGATGGCACTGAGCGCTTCATCGAGTGCGTCGAGGTAGTAAGGTGCGATTTTTTTATCGGTGGCTGCGATTTTACCCGCACGAACAAAGAAAAATTCAATCGCCACATGATCTTGGTTGTAAGCGAGCGCAAGGATGTCACGGTCCACGGTGTCGTTGAGCTGCAT
>SKJA01000081.1 GCA_007116105.1 Candidatus Izemoplasma sp. | reverse complement strand
ATTCATGAACTCTTATGGTTTATTAAGGGTGACACAAACATTCGCCCTCTCGTTTTAGAAAATGTTCGTATTTGGAATGAATGGCCGTATGCAACCTATAAGAAGAGTGCGCATTACCAAAACGAATCACTCGAAGCGTTTATTGAAAAGATAAAGACCGACGAGCAATTTGCCCTCACGTGGGGGGATTTAGGCCCTGTTTACGGAAAGCAATGGCGTCATTTTGAAGGTCGCCATAATGCTGTGGATCAATTGTTATGGGTGATCGAAGAAATCAAGAATAACCCTCACTCAAGAAGATTGATCGTCAACAGTTGGAACCCGCCACTCATCGATCAAATGGCGTTACCACCTTGTCATATGATGTTTCAATTCTATGTTGAAGAAGACACACTCTCGCTTCAATTGTATCAACGCAGTGCGGATATTTTTCTGGGAGTTCCTTTCAACATTGCCTCATACGCGTTGCTGCTTATGATGGTGGCACAAGTGACAGGTTTAAAAGCGAAAACCTTTGTTCATACATTAGGTGATGCCCATATTTATCACGACCATCAAGAGGCTTTGAACTTGCAGCTCTCACGCACCCCAAGAGCGCTCCCTACGATGCGAATTAATCCAGAGGTACGCGACATCTTGGCGTTTAAATATGAAGATTTCACACTGGAAAATTATGACCCTCACCCGGCGATTAAAGCGAAGGTGAGCGTGTGATTGCAGCGATTGTCGCGATGGACCGCCAAGGACTGATAGGCAATAAGGGCGCACTGCCTTGGCATTACAAAGAGGATTTAAGCTACTTTAAAGAGACCACGCTTAACCACACAGTTTTAATGGGACGCTTGACATATGAAAGCATTGTGAAACAATTAGGCAAGGCTTTGCCAAAAAGGACCAATGTTGTGGTATCAAACACCCTGAAAGCTTTACCTGATGCCAATGTGGTTCATGATTTAAAGGCTTATTTAAACAATGTCCCTAAAAACGCGACGTTGTTCGTGATTGGTGGTGCGCAAATCTATCAGCAAAGTTTAGCGTATTGTGATCGTCTTTATATTACCCACATTGAGGCCATTCACGAGGGCGATACGTATTTCCCTGCGCTTGATTGGTCGATGTGGAAGTGTCTAAATAAAAAAACCCAAGGCCCTTTGACCTTTGCGGTTTACGAAAGGGTGACACCATGGCAACAATCCTCTACTTTATAATTTGGTTTGGCTTGATTGCCCTTACCTACACACTGTTTCAACCCCCGCTGTTTTCACTGGCATTTTTTGCGATTCTCATCGGTGGTTTTGTCATCTATTTCGCCTTGACGCTCCTTTTGTTTGCTCTGTCCTTAGAAGTCTATGGCCGGCTGTTTAAAGGCACCTATCCCAACAGCATGAAACATCATAAGTTTATCGATTCATACATGCGATTAGTGGTTCGCTTACTGCGTCTTAAACTTAAGGTGACAGGGCTCGAGCACGTGCCTAATGAACCGTTCATTCTAATCTCGAATCACCAAGCCAACTATGATACGATCATTCACAAAGTGCTTTTACCAAGCCCGTTTGTGTTTGTTGCGAAGCACAAGCTATTCAAGTGGCCCTTTATTGGGGGTCCGGCGCGGGCTTTAGGAAACATTCCCATGCTTCGTGAGCACGATCGAAGTGCGGTCGAAGCGATTCTTAAAGGCATACAGCTTTACAAATCTGGCGTGAACGTCGGCATTTATCCTGAGGGCACCCGCTCTCATGGACATGTGATGTTGCCTTTTAAAGCTGGGGCTTTAAAACTTGCGATGAAACCCAAAGCACCCATCTTAGTGGCCGTCATTGATCGGTCTTATAATACCTGGAAACACTGGCCTTTTGTCTCACAAAAGGTGTACTGTCATTTCTTTGAACCGCTGACGGAAAAAACGTATGGTACGATGAACACAAATGAGTTAAGCGATCACATCCGTGCCATGATTCAAGAAAAATTGGATGAATATCAAAAATTGAACTGAGGTGTACTCCATGAGAATGATTGACATTATTGAAAAAAAACGTGACAAGCATCCATTAACACAAGAAGAACTTGGTTTTTTCATTGAAGGCTATACCGCTGGACGCATTCCCGATTACCAAGTTAGTTCGCTGTTGATGGCGATTTACTTAAACGGCATGACGGATGAAGAAGCCGCTTTTTTGACTAAAGCCATTTTGGATTCTGGTGAAACGTTGGATTTGTCCGCCATTGAAGGCATTAAAGTCGATAAGCATTCCACCGGCGGTGTCGGGGATAAAACAACGCTTGTCTTAGCCCCTTTAGTCGCCAGTGCAGGCGTGAAATTTGCGAAACTTTCAGGACGTGGTCTTGGTCATACGGGCGGCACAATCGATAAACTTGAAAGCTTCCCTGGGTTTAACGTTTCTTTGACAAACGATGCCTTTGTTGCACAAGTGAATCAAATCAACGTCGCGGTCGCTGGCCAAACGGCTAAATTGGCGCCTGCAGATAAGTTACTTTATGCTTTAAGAGACGTCACAGGCACGGTCCCCAGCATTCCTTTGATCGCCTCATCCATCATGTCAAAGAAACTAGCCAGTGGTGCCGATGTCATCGTCCTGGATGTGAAAATTGGCCAGGGTGCTTTTATGAAAACCATCGAGGAAGCACGAGCTTTAAGTCGTTTAATGGTCTCCATCGGTGAGTCGTTTGGGCGGAAAGTAACAGCCTTTATCACCAACATGGATGAACCTTTAGGTTTTGCGGTGGGCAATAAACTAGAAGTGCTCGAAGCGATGCAAACCCTTCAAGGCCAAGGGCCTAAAGACTTAACGGATTTATGTGTCGAGCTCGGCAGTTATCTGGTCTATCATGCAGGCTTAAGCGCCTCCTTAAAAGAAGCGCGTGACCAACTTCTTGAAAACATTCAATCGCTCAAAGCATACGATTTGTTTAAAACGATGATTGAAGCTCAACAAGGTACGATTCCTAAACGAGAAACCTTTGTGCAAGCAGAACATGTGGTCGCCGTGAAAGCGGAGCGTGATGGCTATGTAGAAAAGATCGATGCGCTTGCGATTGGCTTAGCCGCGATGAAACTAGGCGCAGGTCGCGCGACCAAAGACGATGTCATCGATCACAATGTCGGGGTTGTCTTGAACAAAAAAGTCGGGGATGTGGTCGGAGAGCAAGAACCTCTCGCGTTTGTGTACGCCAATAAAGATGACATTGGCGAGATTCTAAGAGACATCCAAACCGCCTTTTCTTTAAGTGCCGATGCTGTACCAAAAGCAACACTGATTGAAGAGGTTATTGAGCATTGATGCAGTTTATCACCTTTTATCGTACGGATGCAATGCATGAAACCCGACATTTCTATGAGGATGTTTTAGCTTTAAATGTCTACAAAGACCAAGGCGCTTGTGTCATTTATAAGGTGACTGAGCACAGTGGCATCGGGTTTTGTACCCACCACCCTAAGGCGCCGTCCTCTGGGGCTTGCTTAACTTTCGTGTTTGACACCACGCACGAAGTGGATGCTTGGCGCCAACGTATCATGGAACGAGGGCTTGAGCCGAGCGAGGCCGTGGCGAATGAGACGTTTAAAATTTACCATTTCTTTGTCCGTGACCCAAACAACTACTTGGTCGAATTTCAAGTATTTTTGTAGATTAGCACCATTCTAAGAGTGTCTGTGCTATACTAAATTGTCGATAAAATCAGGGGAGCTTGGAGAACCAGGCTGAGAGTATTCTTGTTACTAGAATAGACCTTACCTGATCTGGATAATGCCAGCGTAGGATGAACTCATAAACATTGCGTTTAGTCCTCGTGGCTAAACGCTTTTATTTTAGGAGGGATTTTATATGGGAAACAATCAAAGAACCAGAATACTAGCAGAAATTGCCATCTTTTTAGCACTAGCGACCACCTTAGAAGT
>SKJA01000017.1 GCA_007116105.1 Candidatus Izemoplasma sp. | reverse complement strand
CGGCTCATGGCATTCCCTATGCAAGCATGGTCACGGCCATGGCACGCAATGGGGTTGAAATTGGCATCCGCATCAGTGGCTTACACGATCAATGGTTTACTGCACCTGCGGCTGAAGTAGCAGGCTTATATTTTCCTGGATACTCTAAAGACGATGCCAACAAAGACATTGGTGACAGTGCCATCATGGAGACGTATGGTCTGGGTGGTTTTGCGATGGTGGCCGGGCCTGCGATTGTCAAAATCTTAGGCGCTGGAACGTATCAAGACGCCCTCAACTACACCCTTGAAATGTATGAAATCACCCTCTCAGAGAGTCGTGATTACACCATTCCCAACCTTGAATTTAGAGGCACCCCTACGGGTATTGACATCACAAAAGTGGTCAAAACCGGTTCCCAGCCTGTCATCAACACCGCCATTGCCAGTAAAAAGGCCGGCGTCGGTATGATTGGGGCGGGGGTCGCACGGGCGCCTATGCCCATGTTTATTGAAGCACTCAACACATTCTATCAAACCATAAAAGGAGAACAAAAATGAAAAATGTAGGTGTATACCGTTTACCCATGCAAGGTCCAGACGACGTCAGTGAACTTAAGAAACTGATTGAAGAGAATGTCATTGCGGCAGAAGACATTGTTGCGATTGTGGCGCAAACCGAAGGCGATGGCTATGCTCGTGGGTATGCGAACTTAAACTTTGAATTGTTACTCTCAGAAAAACTAGGCATGACGCGCGAACAAGTCACCGAAAAGATCCCGATGCTGATGATTGGCTTAACCGGTGGTCTTATGAGTCCGCACTACACCGTGTTCACTCGTCAAGACGTCGAAGCGGTGGAAACAGATGAAAAACGTCTCGCGATTGGGATCGCGAAAACACGCGTCTTAAAACCAGAAGAATATGGCACTAAAACACATGTTATGCTGGTCGCAGAAGCGGTCAAAGAAGCGATGAAAGACGCTGAAATCGAAGACATCGAAGACGTCCATTTAGTGGAAGTGAAATGTCCAAACCTCACCGCTGCACGCGTCGCAGACGCGGAAAGCCGCGGTCAAAAAGTGGTCAGCAAAAACTTTGCTGAAGCGGGCGCTAAATCAAAAGGCGCTTCCGCTTTAGGCGTTGCCGTAGCCTTAGGTGAAGTTTCAGCCGATGCCATCACCGATGCTGTCATTTGCCAGGATTGGTCACTCTATTCAACCAAAGCATCCACCTCTGCAGGCAACGAACAAGTCGCCAGCAAAGTGGTCTTACTGGGCAACTCGAAAAAAGCAGTTTCTCCGTTTACCATCGCTTCAGGTGTGATGAAAGACACCATCGATGTCCAAGAAGCGGTTAAAACATTTGAGTCGTTAGGCTTGTCGTTTGAACAAGGCGCTTTAGACACGCTTTCACAAGATCGCGTTGCGGCGGTCTTCATCAACGCAGGCGCCGATGCTTCAGGCAGCATCCGCAATCGTCGTACAACGTTAAAATCCGACTTCTTAGCGGGCTATCAAGGCATTGTTGCTAAAGCGGTTATCAACGCCATCGTCGGTGCGATGATTCAAGACACCATGATTTTAGCTTCTGCAGGCTTTGAACATCAAGGACCTTTAGGAGCAAACTTACTCGCGGTTATTGCTGAGGTCGAATAATGGGCGATCTGTTAATTAAAAACGCCCTGATTGGTGACACTTTACGCGATGTTTTAATCGAAGGAGACACCATCACACGTGTTGAGGCCTCTTTAGATGTTCAAGCAAAAAAAACCATCGATGCCCAAGGTCACTGCGTCATTCCAGGGTTTGTCGATGCCCATAGTCACTTAGACAAATGTTTGTTAAACCCGATCGCACCGTATGTTGATGGGACTGGTCCTGAAAAAGGTAAACTGACCCGTGAACAGAAAGCGTCCTTTACAGAAGAAGACATCTACACCCGCGCAAAAACAATGTTAGAGCGGGCCGTCAAAGCCGGCACACTCATCGTACGTACCAATGTGGATGTGGACGCCAGTGTTGGGTTAAAAGGGGTTCACGCACTCTTACGCTTAAAAGAAGACTTTAAAGACCGCTTAATCATTCAAGTGGCTGCGCTCGCACAGGAAGGCATTTACTTCGACGATCAAACCCAGTTCTTACTCGAACAAGCCCTTCAAGCTGGCGTGGATGTCATTGGGGGTCACACCATCATCAACAACGAAGGTGAACCTCACATTGATTTCATCTTAGGTCTTGCAAAACAATACGAAGTGCCCGCCGAATTTCATTTAGATGAGTCCGGTCAAAGACAACATTATTTGTTGCCTTATGTCGCTCAAAAAACGATTGAACTTGGTCTAGAAGGCCGCGTGAATGGCATTCATCTTTGCACCATGGCAGCGTTAAACGAGACAGAACTCGCGGAAGCACTCGATCATGTCAAACAAGCCAAGATGACCGTCACCATTGCGCCAACCGCGATCAGTACCCGTCAACTTGCGCCAGTGAAAGCACTCTTAAACATTGGCACGCCTTGTGCGATTGGTTCTGACAATGCGCGTGATTTCTTTAATCCGCTAGGCTCCATGGATGTGCGTCATCCAGCCCTTGTGTTAAGTTATGTTCAACGCTTCTTTACCAAGGAAGAAAACGATGCCATTGTTCACATGATCACCGCAGGTGGTGCTCAAGTCTTAGGAGTGCCTTATGGCATAGAGGTGAATGCGAAAGCGAACCTCACCATTTTGGCGGCCAAAAACAGCACCGAAGTCTTAGCATATCTAGACGCCCCCAAAGCGATCATTCGATACGGTCAAATACTCAGTTAACCAGAAGGGAAGATTTGCATGAAAATAGTCATTGCCCTTGGCGGTAACGCCTTAGGAGATACACCACAAGAGCAACTCAGTCTTGTCAAAGAGACGGCGAAACCTTTAGTCGATTTAATCGAAGAAGGACACCAGCTCATCATTGCTCATGGAAATGGCCCTCAAGTGGGCATGATCAACGCGGCTTTAGAAGCGGCGCATCACCATGTTCAAACACCCAGCATGCCATTCCCAGAGTGTGGCGCCATGAGCCAAGGCTACATTGGCTACCATTTACAAAACGCCATTCGCGAAGAGCTCAACACCCGTCACATTCAAAAAGACGTGGTCGCCCTCGTCACGCAAGTCTTAGTGGATGAAGACGATCCAGGTTTTAAAAACCCTACCAAACCGATTGGTCAGTTCTACAGTGCTGAAGAAGCCAAACAACTTGAAGAAACCAAAGGATACGTCATGATCGAAGACTCTGGTCGTGGGTATCGCCGTGTGGTCCCTAGTCCGAAACCGGTGGACGTCATTGAGAAAAATGTGGTCGAAACCTTAAGCAATCAAGGGGTCATTGTCATCACGGTCGGGGGTGGAGGCATTCCAGTGGTCAAAGATGGTTCAGGCTACCGTGGCGTGGCTGCCGTCATCGATAAAGATTTTGCGTCCGCGAAAATAGCCGAACTGTTGGATGCAGATTATCTGTTCATCCTCACTGCGATTGACCGCGTGATGATCAACTTCAACCAACCCAATCAGCGCGCACTAGAAGTGATGAACAGCAAAGAAGCCTATCAGTTTATCGAAGAAGGTCACTTTGCGCCCGGCAGCATGTTGCCAAAAGTGGAAGCTGCGCTCGCGTTTGTTGAAGGCCATCCAGACCGTACCGCCGTCATCGCGTCGCTGGATAAAGCAAAAGATGCCATTTTAGGAAAGACTGGCACAAAAATCGTCGCTTAGCCTATGCCAAGTCAAACTTTTATTTTACTCAAACCAGACGCGCTTGAACGTGACTTGACCCAAGAAATCTTTGCGATGATCACCGACCATGGTTTTACGGTAACCACACAAGCACAACGTCGTGTCGAGGCCACACAAATTGTCAAGCACTACGATGAGGTCATCAAACGCATTGGAGTTAAAACCTTCAAACCCAAAGTGCTTCAAGAGTTTGTGGGAAAAAACGTCGTCATCGCCCTCTGCGAACACCCCAGTCCAAACGCCATCGAAGCGATGCGCCAACTCATTGGCGCCACCGACCCTCTTTTAGCAAAAAAAGAGACCATCCGCGGTCGCTTTGGAGTGGATACACTCACACAGGCAAGACTTGAAGGTCGCATGTTGCGCAACCTCATCCACGCCTCAGAAACGCTCGACGATTTCACCCGTGAACTGGCTTTATGGTTTTAAGACAGACACTTCTCAGCTCACATGAGTCTGAGAAGTGTTTTTATATCATATAGTGTTGAATCTCATCCCCAGTTCATATACACTAAAGAAAACATGAAACTGCTAAGGAGGGAACGTGTGTCTATTGAAGTTCGTCAAGCACACCTAGAAGACATCCCACAAATCCATCATTTAATCCATCAGTTGGCTCAATATGAGCGTATGGAAGACGCTTTTTTTCTGACGCCACACCTGCTTGAACAGGCGCTGTTTGTCGACCATAGCCTCCGAGCTAAAGTAGCCCTTCTTGAGGGTGAGATTCGTGGTGTCGCTTTGTATTATGTGATTTTCAGCACGTTTAAAGGTCAACACGTCTTAAAGTTAGAAGACCTGGTTGTCGATGAAGCGTCACGCCATCAGTCTCTTGGCAAACATCTCATGAAAGCACTCGCACAAGAAGCCGCAGCGAAGGGCTACACCGCCCTCGCTTGGTCCTGTCTCACTTGGAATACCCCAGCCTTGATGATGTACCATCAACTCGGCGCAAAGGTTGTGCCGGACTGGCTTCATTTTAAGCTTGAAGGCGAGGCCTTGAATCAACTTTTAGAACAACCCATTTCAACCACCAAAAAGGAGCGTTAAATGATGAAAAGAATTCAAACCGATCAAGCCCCCGCGGCCATTGGACCTTACAGCCAAGCAATCTTTGTCAAGGACACCTTGTATGTTTCAGGACAACTTCCTATTCATCCTCAAACAAACGTCTTGCCTAAAAGCATCGAAGACCAAACCCGTCAAGCCTTGATGAACCTCTTTGCAGTGGTGGAGGCCTCAGGACTTCAAAAAACCGACATTGTGCGATGTGGTGTTTTTTTAACCGATCTAGAAGATTTTGCGAAAATGAACGCCGTCTACGCTGAACTGTTTGGCGATCATAAGCCGGCCCGTGCTGCCGTTGAGGTCTCACGTCTGCCAAAGGATGTAAACGTAGAAATCGATGCCATCGCGGTTCGCGCAACGATCGAATAAACCAGCACATCGTTGACACTCAAAAAGGAGGGAAACCATGCCCAGTCTCGTTTTTTCGAGCATGCTTGGAAACATTCGGATTGAAGCCAACGAACACACACTTCTTGAAGTCAGCCTCACCCAAGAAGACGTAAGCACTGGCGCTTCATCGCATCCCATCTTAACCCGTACTCAACAGGCGATAGAGGCCTATTTAAAAGGAGCATCCCAACACTTTTCACTCCCTGTGAAGCTCCAAGGCACACCGTTTGAACAAGACGTCTACCGTGCCTTAATGGCCATTCCTTATGGCACCACACAGTCGTATCAAGACATTGCTAAAAGCATCGATCGGCCCCGTGCCGCACGGGCGGTTGGGCAGGCGTGTGGAAAAAACCCTTTGTTGTTGGTGGTCCCTTGTCACCGGGTGGTGGCCTCTGATGGCTCTTTGGGAGGGTTCGCACATCCCTTGGCACTTAAAAAAAAATTGTTAATCCTAGAACAAAATTCATCGTTTTAATTGACGATGAATTTTTTTATTGCTATACTGTGAAATATATTAAGGTAACCCTTATAAATTGAAAGGAATGATGACTGTGAAAAAATTAGGATTGTTGTTCATGATAGCTTTTTCCACTCTGACACTTGCCGCTTGTGGTGAGCAAGAGACTACGGAACGACTGCAGGTTGTTGCTACCACGACCTTCATGGGGGATTTAGTGTATCAAGTCACCGGCGATTTGGTCGATCTTCATGTGTTGATGGCTCCGGGGGTAGACCCTCATGATTTTGTGCCCACTCAAAGTGATACCGCTCGGTTACAAGCCGCAGACTTAGTCGTCGTCAACGGGTTGGACTTAGAAGAGCGCATGGGTCAAGTACTCACAAGTTTAGGCAGCGAGCGAGTGATTGTTTTAGGGGAAATGCTGGATGAAGCGCAGTTGTTGTTTGAAGACGATGAGGGTGTCTTTGACCCCCACATTTGGTTTGATTTAAGGCTGTGGGCGACCTTGCCTCCCTTGCTTGCGGCACGCCTAGGAACGTTAGAACCAAACTTATCAAGCACCTTTGAGGCGCGTGCTCAAGCGTATGTGAATGAACTGATGATGCTAGACCAGTGGATTCGCCAGCAAGTCGAAGCGATTCCACAAGCACAACGAATCTTAATCACGGCACACGATGCTTTCGCTTATTTCGGACGGGCCTATGATTTTGAAGTGTACGCGATTCAAGGCATCTCTACCGAAGGAGAAGCGAGTATTGCGGACATTGAAGCGCTCGCAGCATTGATGCAAGCGCGTAATGTCACAGCGGTCTTTTTTGAAACGACCATTCCCGAACAAACCGTCCAAGCACTGGTTCAAGCGGCCAATGCATTAGGGCATGAAGCGGGTGTGGGTGGTGCCTTATTCTCTGATTCTACAGGCAGTTTTGAAGAAGGACTTGAGACCTTGATCCGGGCGATGCATCACAATGTGCAAACCATTTTAAGCGCGCTAGGTGAATGACATGGAATACGCCCTTGTCATCGAAGATTTAAGTGTTGCGTATCATAAAAAGCCAGTACTTTGGGACATTGATTTAAATGTCCCTTTTGGCACGATTATGGGCATTGTTGGTCCCAATGGTGCGGGGAAGAGTACTTTAATGAAAGCGGTGCTTGGTGTGGTTAAGCCTTTGACAGGGCGGATTCGTTTGGCTGGGGACACACATCAGGCGCATGCGGTGGCGTATGTGCCTCAAAAAGAAAGTGTCGATTGGGATTTTCCCACCACCGTCTACGATGTGGTGATGATGGGGCGGTATGGTCATATCGGATGGTTTAAACGGCCGCGCAAAAGCGACCATGAGAAAGTTGAAGCAGCTCTCAAAACATTGTCGATGTGGTCGTTGAAAGACACCCAAATTGGGGCGCTTTCTGGGGGTCAACAACAGCGGGTCTTTTTGGCTCGCGCCTTGGTTCAAGAAGCGGATGTCTATTTCCTTGATGAGCCTTTTCAAGGAGTCGATGCTAAGACTGAGCGGGTGATGGTTGAGGTGTTTAAATCACTCAAAGCACAAGGAAAAACCCTCATCATTGTCCATCATGATTTAAACACCGTACGCCAGTATTTTGATTCTGTGACGCTCTTGAATGTGCGTGTGTTTGCGAGTGGGGCTGTGGAAGACGTGTTTACGGATGAAAACATCATGAAAACGTATCAAAGCGATGCCCATCAAGCATTTTGGCGTGATGAGCGTGTTTAACCTCGGCTTTACCTTGACCGTGGTGATGCTTGGCACGATGGTGCTTGGCATCCTTGGAGGGGTCCTTGGCACGCTGTTGGTGTTGCGCAGACAAGCTTTGATGGGCGATGCGTTGTCGCACGCGACACTGCCTGGTGTGATGCTTGCGTTTATGCTCTTTGCGACCCGTTCATTGGAGGTGTTGTTGATTGGGGCCTTCCTCAGTGCCAGTGTGGCGTATGGGTTAATGCTTTTGATTAAACGCCACACGCTGTTGCAGTGGGATGCTGCCATGGCGTTGATGTTGGCGGGTTTTTTTGGTTTTGGACAATGGCTTTTGTCCATCATTCAAAGACAAGGCACCGCCGCTCAAGCGGGTCTTAGTCGTTTCATCTTTGGTCAAGCAGCAACCATGTTGCGTGAGGATGTCATTCGCTTAACAGTCGTCAGTGCGGTGATGTTAATCATCCTCATAGGGCTGCTAAAAGAGTTTAAAACAGCCGTGTTCGATCCTGATTTTTTCAGTTCTCTAGGGCGCTCTGCTCCAGGCATTGAGTGGCTGCTTCGAGGGATGACGTTGGTGTTCATTGTCTTAGGCATCCGGTTGGTCGGTGTGGTGCTGATCAGTGCACTACTGATTGCGCCCGTCCTCACGGCTCAACAATGGAGCGTTCGATTCCATCGAGTGTTGTTGTTATCGGCTTTTATTGGTGGTGTTTCAGGGTTGGTTGGCACGTATCTCAGCGCCACACGTGCCAACGTGCCAACCGGTCCAGTGATTGTGTTTGTGTTGGGTCTTTTATTCTTAATTAGCATTCTCGTGGCGCCTAAAGAGGGCCTTTTGAGAAAGTCTTTTGAGTGGCACCGCTTAAAACGCACCTTAACATTATACGCGCCACTCATCCATCTTTATGAACAGCCCGAGGGCACGCTTAGACTTGAAGACGTGGTCCGCTATGAGGTGCAAGGCTACGTGCTCAAAGACCAAGATCAATGGCGGCTCACAGCTAAGGGAGAAGCTAAAGTCAAAGCGATGAAGAAGGTGATTCTAGATGAATCTTGACATTCTCGCCGTGGCCTTAGTCACAGCAGTCGCGACTTCATTGATTGGGGTGTTTTTGGTGTTGCGAAAGCTGTCGATGATGACCGACGCGATCGCGCATACCGTGCTTTTAGGCATTGTCTTAATGTTTTTGTGGGTCCGCGACTTAAACAGCCCCTGGCTGGTGTTTGGCGCCACCTTGAGTGGACTGTTCACCGTTTGGTTGATTGAAACCTTACGCCGTGTGCGATTCGTGAAAGAAGATGCGGCCATTGGCATGGTCATGACGATGCTCTTTAGCGTCGCGATTTTGCTTCTATCCACACGCTTAAGAAGGACACACCTTCATGTGGAAACTGTCTTGTTAGGTCAATTAGAATTTGTCATGTTTGAACGCACCACCTTACCCTGGATTGGCTCGTGGCCCACCTCGTTGGTCATCTTAAGTGGTGTGCTTGTGGCGAATGTGTTGTTTCTCGGTTTCTTTTACAAAGAGTATAAAGTGTTGAGCTTTGATCGTACCCTCGCGCATGTGTTGGGGTTTTCTCCATGGCTACTACATTATCTGTTTATGACGCTCATTTCCTTGACGAGTGTCGCCGCGTTTAATGCGGTGGGGGCCATTTTAGTAATCGCGTTTATGGTGGGACCCGTGATGAGTGCACGGCTTCTGACGCATCGGTTACCACGGTTGGTGGCGCTGACACTCATCGTGGCCGTCTTTAACACCCTCATGGGTTATTTAATCGCGTTTCGTTGGGATTTAAACACCGCTGCGTCGATGGCGACGATGACATTACTCTCCTTTTTAGCGATTCTCATTGCAGCCCCCAAACAAGGGTTACTATCCCGACTTTGGCAACATCATCAACAAACACACACCATCCATATGTTGACGTTGATTACACATCTTAAACACCATGAGCAAGACGACAATGTTGCGGTTGAATCGAATCCGAACACGCTTTATGAACACTTCAATTGGCCTCAACGAAAAACCCAAAAATTGATACATAGAAGCCAAAAACATGGGTATATTGAACAGAAAGATGCTATCATAAGGGTAAGTCCAAAGGGATGGCAGTTTTATGCACACGCCACGCGAACGCTTTAGGAGGATTCCATGAACCGTGCCGAAGAAGATTACATCAAATTGATTCATGAACTTCATGATGAAACCAAAGATCCTTTAATCAAAGGTGCGACGCTTGCGGAGCAGTTTGATTTCACGTTGCAAAGCGTCAATGAGATGTTGAAACGACTTGAAAAGAAAGGGTATTTAACGTACATCCCATACAAAGGTGTGAAGCTTACCGCTTCGGGTCGCCAAGAAGCGATTCGCCTAATCCGAGCACATCGTATTTGGGAAGTGTTTCTAGCACAAAAGTTAGGTCTTCCTTGGGAAGCACTTCATCAAGAGGCCGAACGTCTAGAGCACGCCTCGAGCGAGGAGGTCATTGAACGGTTACATGGGTATTTAGGCCGACCGCAGTACTGTCATCACGGCAACCCCATTCCGAATGCGGAAGGAACCATGGCTAAGATGTATCGGACCTCCCTTTTAGAGGCCGCGTTGAAGCGTCCTTTTGAGGTCAAAAGGGTTTTGGATCATAAGCCTTTACTGAAACATTTAAACCAACTAGACATTCAACTTCACGACGTCTTAACGGTGCTAGAAAAAGACGATTTCGCAGGCACTCTCACCCTCGAAAAAAACGCTCATACCATGACGATTTCGTACGCCGTGGCTCGCATGATTTTTGGTGATTAAGCTTTTTCCATAAGAGTATAATCTTTAAACCTTCTTTGATATAATACGGTCTAAGGGGGTTTTTATATGGCTAAAACAAAGACGCTGACGTTTTTGAAAGATGTGTTAATCTGCTCCTTAGGGGCCTATGGTGGCCCGGAATCACATTACGGTGTCTTCAGTCAACAGCTTGTTGAAAAACGGGGTTACCTATCTGCAGAAGAGCTCTCTGAGTACATTGCCCTTACTTCTTTGTTGCCAGGACCCAGCAGCACCCAAACGCTGATGGCGATTGGGTACCAAGTAGGCGGTCGAAGATTGGCTTTATGGACGTTGCTCGTTTGGGCGCTGCCGGTGGTGACGTTGATGACGTTAATGTCTTTTTCACAAACCTGGCTCACGCGTCTAAACCTCGATGCCGCAGGCTTACGCTATTTGGCACCGTTAGCGGTAGCTTTTATTGTGGTCGCACTGATTAACTTGGTGAAAAAGTCATGGACATCGCCCTTGCCTGTGGTTTTAGCATTGGTGTCGTTTGGCTTAAGCCTTGTGTTTCGTATGATTTGGTTGTTGCCTTTGCTGATGTTGTTGGGAGGCGCTGTGATGATGAGGTCCCGGCGCGTGTCCATCGCCATCCCTTGGCGTAGCTTAAAACCACCGTGGTGGGTCTTGGGTGTGTTTGTTTTCATTGCTTTAGGTACCGCGCTCATCACACCGTGGACCGATTCGTTATTGTTGACACTGTTCGATGCATTTTATCGTTACGGATATTTCGTCATTGGTGGCGGCCAAGTGCTGGTCCCTTATATGTATACAGGTCTTGTTGAAACCTTTGGTTTTCTCGACAGTGAGGCCTTCATGACGGGCTTCGGCCTTGTCCAAGGATTGCCCGGCCCGATGTTCAGTTTCAGTGCCTATGCCGGTGGCATGGCCGCCGTTGGGGAGCCACCACTCGTTCAAGTGTCCGCCGCCTTACTCAGTGCGGTGGGGATCTTTTTACCCGCGGTTCTCATGATCTATTTTTTCTATCCTATGTGGGCGCAATTGAAAGCCCATCAAAACATCCGTGTCGCGCTTCAAGGTGTGGTGGCGGTTGCCATTGGCATCATCGCCGCGACCGCGGTGCGCTTGTTCATCGCTTTGCCATCCACTTGGGATACGACGCTCATGGTGTTCCTTGTGACAGGGCTGATGCTCACAAAAAAAGTACCGGCGCCTTTGGTGGTGCTTGGCGTGATCCTCATAGGCTTTATCTTTGTTTAAACACTGTAAAAGACGCTGACAAGTGTGAACGAGTTCAGCGGATGCTCGACTATAAAAAAATGGTCGTTATACGTTGCTTTACCAACGCATGACGACCTTTTTTTTATGGTTTTTTTGGTGTTACTGGGGTGCCGAACTCAACCGATTCGAGCGTGAGTGCGTCAAGAATGGCTAAATCTTCTTCATCCAATGAAAAAGCAAGGTCGAAGTTCATCTTGATGTTCGCAGGGTTACTCGAACGTGGCAGTGGAAGAACGCCTCGTTCTAAGGGGTAACGAAGACATACTTGAGCGGGTGATACTCCGTGTTTCGACGCAAGATGGTGAATGGTCTCATGTTGAAGTATTTTGGCTCGGCCTAATGGTGAATACGCTTCAACTAAGATATCATGCGCTTGACAGTAGTGGATGAGCTCGCTTGGGAAATGTCCTACATGACACTTGATCTGGTTGACCTGCGGCAACATTTCACAATGATCTTGCAGATTCTTTAAATCGACGATGTCAAAGTTTGACACGCCAATGGCCTTGACCTTGCCCGCTTTGTAAAGATCAATCAAGGCGTTAAACGCCGCAACATTTCCCGCGTGATGTTCGCTGTATTTTGCTTCCCAAGGCCAAGGCGCATGAATGAGATACAAGTCTAAGGCTTGAACACCGAGTGCTCTCAAAGAAGCTTCATAGGCTTCTAAAGCCCCTTGATAGGTCTTGATGGAAGCGTCCAGCTTCGAGGTGATAAAGATGGCCTCTCTTGGCACCTGGCTGTCTTTGATGGCCCGGCCGACCTCCGCTTCATTTAAGTAAATGGCCGCCGTATCGATGTGTCGGTAACCCACACGAAGTGCTTCTTTAACAGCCTCATAAGCTTCTTGCCCTTTCAGTGGTGCCGTTCCAAAGCCCACGCTTGGAATACTCAATCCGTGAGAAAGTTTCATGCTTACCATGATGTCCTCCTTTAATAGGTGATTTTAAATGTGTCATAAGAAGCGGTGTCCTCAAAAGACGTTTGGTGGAACTCTTTAATGGCGCCTGGATGGTCCTTTTTTAGACTGTCCAACGCTAGGTTAAGCACCTTCGCTGGACCGAAAAAAACACCACGAACCGAGCCGTCTCGCTCGTTTTTTACATAGCCTGTTAAACCGTATCGTCTTGCTAAAGCTTGAATGTAAAAACGCATGCCAACGCCTTGGACACGCCCAATCAAATGAAACTTGATGCCCATGTCATCACCTTCTTATGGTTGTGATTAGTATAACATAATGACATCTTGTTGAGCAATCTTGACCCGTTTTCGTCGGTGGACTATTTCGCTTAAAAGGACTTTGTGGTATGATATCTATGAGGTGATATGATGATTGTCTTTTCGATAATGCTATTGCTTCTTGGAGTTTCTTTGTATGTGACGTACGTGATGGAGATTCTTGACATTTATTTGTATTGCTTGGCGTCGTGCTTTTTAATGATTACGCTAAAGCTTTTGATGTTTGAAAGTTATCTTATGGCAGGCGCATTTGGCATGCTCACACTTTTTTCATGTGCTGCGATTGCGCATTTACGACAAGTTGGTATTTACTAGGTCAAAAAAAAGTGGGAAACCACTTTTTTTTTTAGACTACGACGACACCTTTGAGGTACGGTATGTTACAAGACATTGCTTTGATCTTATTGTTTGGATTAATCTTTTATGCTTTTTTTCAATGGCTGAAGTTGCCTGGTCTCATTGGATTGCTGCTGTTAGGCATGGTACTGGGGCCTTATGGTCTTGGTTGGCTAGGGGATGAGTTGATGTTGATTTCCGGTGACATCCGCTCGATCGCACTCGTGGTCATTTTGTTGCGTGCGGGACTTGGACTACAACGTCAGGCGATGAAGGATTTAGGCTTTGTGACGATTAAAATGAGTGTCTTACCCGTGCTCATCGAAGGTGCAGTGATTGTGCTGTTAGCCTACACCTTCTTAAGTTTAAGTTTTATCGAAAGTGGTATGCTGGGCTTTATCATTGCGGCGGTTTCTCCGGCCGTGATCGTGCCAGCCATGTTGGAACTGATCAAACATCACCGTGGAACCAAGCGCCGCATTCCGCAATTGATATTGGCTTCAACCAGCTTAGACGATGTCATCGCGATTACCATCTTCACGATGTTTCTAAGCGCGGGCTTAACACAACAATCATGGTTTATAGGCATCATTCAGTTGCCCATTTCTTTGTTGTTGGGGGTGTTGTTAGGGCTGTTGGTGGGATGGGTGTTTGCCTATGTCTTTAAACGTTACCGTATTCGCGACAGTAAAAAAATCTTACTGTTGTTTAGCGCCGGTATTTTTTTGCTACTGCTGGAAGATTTTCTTTCTTCTAGACTGCCGATTGCTGCCTTGTTAGGTGTGATGGCCATCGGTGTTGTGTTGACCGATCGACGCCCAGAATTGGCGGAGCGCTTAGCGCTAAAATCAGAAAAGATTTGGATTATGGCTGAGTTGTTTCTCTTTGTGCTTGTGGGTGCCACGGTGAACATCCCTTTAGCCTTAGATGTGGGGCTCCT